>JAUXRT010000273.1 GCA_030681635.1 Reyranella sp. | reverse complement strand
CCCTCGATCTGGTAATCCGTGGCGGCACGGTCGTCGACGGCTCGGGCAAGGCCCGCTTCACGGCCGACGTCGGCATCGCCGACGGCAAGATCGTCGAGGTTGGCCGCATCAAGTCGGTGGCCGCGCGCACCATCGACGCCGACGGCTTGATGGTTTCGCCGGGCTTCATCGACGGCCACACCCACATGGATGCCCAGGTTGCCTGGGATCCGCTGGGCACCTGCTCGTGCTGGCACGGCGTCACGTCCGTGATCATGAGCAACTGCGGCTTCGCGCTGGCGCCGTGCAAGGCGGAGGACCGCGACTGGTACGCGCGCTGCCTCTCGGCGGTCGAGGATATCCCGACTGCGGCGATGGCCGCCGGCATCGACTGGACCTGGGAGACCTTCCCGGAATATCTCGCGACCGTGGAGCGCCTGCCCAAGGCCATCAACTACGGCATGTACATTGGCCATTCGGCGCTGCGCATGTATGTCATGGGCAGGCGGGCGCTTTCGGAGAAGGCTACCGAGGACGACATGATCCGCATGGCCGCCGCGGTACAGGAGGCGCTGCGTGCCGGCGCCATGGGCTTCTCCAGTTCGCGCGCCTCCACGCATGTGACGCCCGACGACACCCCTGTGGCCAGCCGCATCGCCGAGTGGGAGGAGATCGATCGTATCATCGCTGCGATGGCCGAGCTCGACGCCGGCATCTTCCAGATCGGGCCTGACATCGCGAGCGGCGCGGCCCACCGCGCGTTCCTCGCGCGCTTGCGCCAAGTCGCTCTCGCCTACAAGCGGCCGATCATGTTCGGCGTACTGGCGACCAAGCAAGGCGACGATCCGACGGGTTGGGCCTACCAGACCAAGTACATCGATGACACCGTTGCTGCCGGAGGCCGCATGTTCGGCCAGGGCACGACGCGGTCGATCAATGCGATCTTTTCGCTGAAATCCTACCTGCCGTTCGACGTGCTGCCGGCGTGGCGCAAGGTCCGCGATCTGCCGATGGACGAGCAGAAGCGGCGGCTGGCCGATCCCGCGGTGCGGCGCGAGCTGGTGGCGGCCGAAGAACGAATGAAGCCGCGTGACAATGTTTTCCAGGGAGGCGGGGCCGCGACCACGGATCCGCGCAAGCCGGACTATGCCAACCTGTTCGCCATGAACGGCGTCGACTGGGACGATCCGACGGTCGAGCAACTCGCCCGGGCGCGCGGGCAACATCCGGTCGAAGTCATGATCGACCTGTCGCTGGCCAACGAGAACCAGGTCTATGTCCAGCCGCTGGTCAACGAATCGCCGGACGACGTGCTCGGCATCCTGAAGCACGACCGCACGCTCGCAACCTTCTCCGATTCCGGCGCCCATGTGGCGCAGGAGATGGGCTCGTCGCTGCAGACGCATCTGCTGAGCTACTGGGTGCGCAAGCGCGGCGCCTTCACGCTCGAGCAGGCGGTCAAGAAGATCACCCACGACAATGCCAAGGCGTGGGACCTCGACGACCGCGGCCTCGTGCGCGAGGGCTATCGTGCCGACCTCGTGCTGTTCGAGGAGAACGGCGTCCGGCCGTGCCTGCCGACGGTGGAAACAGACCTGCCCGGCGGCGCCCGCCGTTTGGTGCAGAAGGCCGAGGGCATCAAGGCCACGCTCGTGAACGGTGCCGTGGCGTTCGAGAACGGCGAGGCGACCGGGGCTTACTTCGGCCACGTTCTGAAGGGCAAGCTGGCGTCATGAGCCGGATTTTCCTCGCTCTCGCCTTGATCCTTGCGGCCGGCGCCGCTTCGGCCCAGACCAAGCCCAATCCGGCCGGCACGATCGGGAGCGCCGACGCCAAGGTCCGCCTGCAGACGCTGGGCTACAAGGACGTCCATGACCTGCGCCGCGGCGCCGACGGCCACTGGACGGCCAAGGCGACGCGCGGCAGCATCGAGAAGTCGGTGACGGTCTCCCCCCGCGGCCCGGTCGTCGCCCGCTAGCTCAATTCCTTTCGGACGATCGCCGCTCCAGCGGCCAGGGACCTCAGCTTTCCGAAGGCCGTCGCGCGCGGCAGGTATTTCATGCCGCAATCGGGCGCCGGCAGCAGCTTGTCGGGCGACATGTATTTCAGGCCGGCGCGGATGCGGCCGGCGATCTTCTCCGGAGTCTCGATCTCGGGATCGTTGAGGTCGATGACACCCAGCATGACCTTCTTGGGCGCAAGGTCCTTCAGCACACCCAGGTCGATCTTGGGTTGCGCCGATTCGATGGAGATCTGCTGGGCGATGGTGTCGGCGAGCTGCGGCAGGAACGAATAGCCGGTGGGCTTGCTGAGACCGGGCACGACGGCGGCATAGCCGAAACAGAGGTGGATGACCGTCGGCACGTTGATGCCTTTTAGCGCCCGGTTGATCACCTTCACTGCGTAGCGGCTGGCCTCCTCGGGATTGTTGCGCAACCACGGCTCGTCGAGCTGGATCACGTCGGCGCCGGCCTTGACGAGGTCGTGCGCCTCCTCGTTCACCGCCGCGGCATAGTCCATGCACATCGCCTCGGCATCCTTGTAGAACTCGTCCTTGACCTGCTGGCCCATGGTGAAGGGGCCGGGCAGGGTGATCTTGGCCGGACGGTCGGTGTTGTCGCGCAGGAACTGCATGTCGCGCACTTCGACCGGCCGTGTGCGCCGGAGCTTGCCGACGACGCGCGGCACCGGCGTCTTCTGGCCCGACCGCGTCATCACGTAGCCGGGGTTCTCCTGGTCGATACCGTCCAGCGCCGTGGCGAAATGGTTGGAATAGCTTTCGCGGCGCATCTCGCCGTCGGTGATGATGTCGATGCCGGCGCGTTCCATGTCACGGATGGCGAGCAGGGTGGCGTCGTCCTGCGCCTGTTGCAGGTAGGCCTCGGGCACGCGCCAGATCTCTTTTAGGCGCGTGCGTGGAACGACCTTGGACAGCATCTCGCGGTTCACCAGCCAGTCGGGCTGCGGGTAGCTGCCAACGACGGTGGTCTGCAACAATACTTCGGGCATTGCGTCTCCTACTGAACCTTGATGCCAGCTTGCTTCACGAGAGCGGCATTCTCGACCAGCTCGCGCGCGACCTTCTTGTCGAAGTCGGCCGGCGTCGTCGGCGCGATATCGGTGCCGAGCGCGTTCAGCCGCTCCTTGACCTCGGGTGATTCGAGCGCCTTCCGGACCTCGGTGTTGAGGCGCGCGATGACGGCCGGCGGCGTGCCGGCCGGCGCGAACAAGCCACTCCAGAAATCGTAGGCGCTGCCCTTGAAGCCCTGCTCCTCCGTGGTCAGCACATCGGGCAGGACCGAGGAGCGCTTCTCGCTGCCGGCGGCGAGAGCCCCGACGCGGCCG
>JAUXRT010000268.1 GCA_030681635.1 Reyranella sp. | reverse complement strand
GTCATCCTGATCTACCTGATCTTGGCCTCGCAGTTCGGCAGCTTCCTGCAGCCCGTGGCCATCATGATGTCGCTGCCGATGTCGCTGATCGGCGTTTTCCTGGGACTGCTGATCGCCGGCACGACGCTCAACATCTTCAGCGCGATCGGCTTCATCATGCTGATGGGCCTGGTCACCAAGAACGCCATCCTGCTGGTCGATTTCTTCAACCAGGCGCGGGCCCGCGGCACCCCGGTCAACGAGGCCCTGCTCGAAGCCGGCACGATCCGGCTCAGGCCCATCCTGATGACCACGCTCGCCATGGTGTTCGGCATGATGCCGCTGGCGCTCGGCCTCGGCGAAGGCGCCAGCCAGCGCGCGCCGATGGCGCATGCGGTGATCGGCGGCCTGATCAGTTCGACCCTCCTCACCCTGGTCGTGGTGCCGGTCATGCTGATCTACATCGAGCGGGTCGGCGCCTGGACCAGGAAGTATTTCAGCCGGTCCGCCGACGACGTCGCGCGAACGCACAAACCAGCCGAGTGAACGCGCGGGGCGGTTTTCGGCTCGTCCTGGCACGAATCGCGCTATGCTCGGCCCATGCCCGATGACTCCCCGACGATCGGCCTGCGCGTCGTCGACACGCTCAGTGCGGTCGATCCCCTGCAATGGGACGCCTGCGCGCTGGCGCCGGGATCCGGCGGCAATCCGTTCCTGAGCTACCGCTTCCTGAAGGCCCTGGAGGAGTCGAAGTCGGTCGGCCGGCGCACCGGCTGGCAGCCGCAGTATCTGCTGGCGGAAGATCGCGCCGGCGGGCTGCTGGGCGCGGTGCCGCTCTACGTCAAGGGCCACTCGCAGGGCGAATATATCTTCGATCACGGATGGGCGCAGGCTTTCGAACGCGCCGGCGGCCGCTACTACCCCAAGCTCCAGGCCGCGATTCCCTTCACCCCTGTCCCCGGGCCGCGCCTGTTCGCAAAGCCTGGCCCCCTCGCCGGCGGCGTGCGCGACGCGATGATCGCGATGCTGGCCAAGATCGCCGGCGACAACGGCATCAGCTCGGTCCATGTCACCTTCCGCACCGAAGAGGAGTGGAAGCGCTTCGGCGAGCACGGCTGGCTGCTGCGGCTGGGACAGCAGTTCCACTGGCGCAACGAGGGCTACAAGAGCTTCGACGATTTCCTGGGCGCCCTCTCCTCACGCAAGCGCAAGTCCATCCGCAAGGAGCGCGACGCGGTGCGCCGCGAGGGCCTCACCATCCGGGCCCTGAGCGGCGACGATATCAGAGCCGAGCACTGGGATGCCTTCTTCGCCTTCTACATGGACACCGGCGGGCGCAAGTGGGGCACGCCCTATCTGACCCGCTCGTTCTTCGACATCCTGGGAAGCACCATGGCCGACAAGGTGGTGCTGGTCATGGCCGAGGCCGATGGCCGGCCGGTCGGCGGCGCGCTCAATCTCAAGGGCGACGACACGCTCTACGGCCGCTACTGGGGTTGCCTGGAAAGCCACGCCTTCCTGCACTTCGAGGCCTGCTACTATAAGGCGATCGATTACGCCATCGCCCATGGGCTGCAGCGCGTGGAAGCCGGCGCCCAGGGCGACAACAAGATCCAGCGCGGC
>JAUXRT010000255.1 GCA_030681635.1 Reyranella sp. | reverse complement strand
GATGGCCGGCATCGCGGTGATCGTGGGCTCGGGCCTCTATATCCTGCACAGGGAGCGGGTGCGGAGATAGCCCGGCCCTTCCCGGTCAGCCCGTCCGGCTCATCCGGTCCCGGTGTCGTGATCCTTCAGCGACGCCTGCAGCTTCTCGGCATCGACGGCGATCTTCACGCCGGCGCGCTCCTGCTGCAGCAGCATCGCAGAGCGCGAATCGCGTTCCTGCCAGCCGCGATTCATCGCCTCGGTCATCTCCTCGAGCGTGAGGTTGCAGGCGCGCATCGGCACGCTCACTTCTTTGCCCAGTGCCACCGCCAGCGACACGTCCTTGTGGGCGTGGCGCAGCATGAACGACGGCGGATCGTAGGTGCCGGGCAGGAACTGGTCGATCAGCCCGTCGAAGGTGCGACGGCGCCCCAGCGCGCCCTGGCGGACCGCCTCGAACAGCGCGAGCGGCTCGACGCCCGCCTTGACGCCCATGGTGAAGACCTCGGCCAGCGCCAGGTTCATGGCGTAGCCGGCGCAATTGTGCACCAGCTTGGCCACCGTGGCCTGGCCGATCGGCCCGACGTAGCGCGCCTGGTCGCCCATGGCGCCCAGCACGTCCTTGAATTTCTCGAACACGTCCTTCTCGCCGCCGACCCAGATCGCGAGCTTGCCGGTCTTGGCGCCGCGCGGCCCGCCGCTCACGGGGGCATCGAGCATGTGCGCACCCTTCTCGGCGAAGGCGGCGGCGATCTTGCGCACCGTGGCGCGCGAGTTGGTCGAGAGATCGAAATAGGCGCCGCCGCGCTTCATGCCGGCCAGGATGCCGTCGGGACCTAAGGCCACCGCCTCGACCTCGGGTGGGCCGGGGAGCGAGGTGAAGACCACGTCGGAGTTCCGCGCGACCTCGGCCGGCGAATCGGCCCAGATGGCGCCCGCTTCGATATGGCTGTCGGCCGCGGCACGCCTGGCGTCATGAACTGTGACCTTGTGCTGGGCCTTCTGCAGGTTGGCGGCGAGGCTCGCCCCCATGATGCCCAGCCCGATAAAGCCCACTTTCATCGTTTGTTTCCCCCCTCTTGTTGATTCGTTATTTCGCGACCCAATTTTCGTAGTCGCGCGCCACTTCCTCGACGGCGGTATCGTAGAAACGCTTGCCGTGCTCCGGCGTCGCCATGTTGGGATCGGAGCCGATGCGGCCGTCCGGGAAGGTGCGCCGGTAGTCCTCGGCGTCGGCAAAAGAACCATTCGGCGCGATCTTGGGATCCATCTCCTTGCGCTGGATGGTCTCGGGATATTTGTACCAGGTGAGCGCCACTTCCGAGGCGGTGGCGTGGCTGCCTTCGCCGACGGGATAGAGCTCCTGGCTGAGCCGCTTGATGCCCGGCCCGTCCCACCAGTTGCGCAGCGCACACTTGATGGAGGGCTGGTTGCTCATCTTCTCCATCGAACGCTCGGAATAGATTTCCGAGAAGGCCGCCGTCTCGGTGGCGATGTTGCCGCCGTGGCCGTTGACGAAGAAGAAGCGGGTGAAGCCGTGCCGGGCCAACGAGACCACCGTATCGCGCACCACGGCAATCAGCGTCGTGGGCTTGAGCGTGATCGACCCGGCGAAGCCCAGATGATGCTGCGCCATGCCGACGGAGATCGTGGGCGCCACCAGCGCGCCCACCTTTTCGCCCGCGCCCCGGCCGATCATCTCGGCGGTGAGCGCATCGGTGCCGATCAGGCCGGTCGGCCCGTGCTGCTCGGTCGAGCCGATGGGAATGATGATGCCGGTCTTGGTCTTCAGATAGTCGTCGACGAACTGCCAGGTCTTGAGTTGTAGCTGCACGAACGAAACTCCTTCGGGATTTGCCCGAGGATGCGTCGCTTCGTGGGACGGAGCAAGGCGCCTCAGTCGCTCAGCGGCTCGCCCAAATCGCCTTCGCTGTTGATCAGCAGCACGCGCGCATTGCGGTCCAAGCCCAGCGCCTCGAAGGCGGTGGCCTCGGTGCAGACCCGGGTGAGGCCGGCCAGGCCGGCGCAGCCCGAGGGGCCTGACGTGACGGCGGGATCGCCGTCAAGCGGATGGGCGAACAGGCGGCGCGCCGGCAGCACGCCGTCCTCCTCGATGGTCATGAACCAGTCCGCGGCCTCGCCGATGATCGGCCAGGTCACGGGCGAGATCTCGCGACAGGCAAGGCCGCCCATCACCGTGTCGGCATTGCCACTGGCCAGCGCGGGCTTGCCGGCGCGGTTGCTCTGGAACCAGCAGTCGGCGCTTGCGGGCTCGACCACGATCGACACCGGGCGTTGAGGCAGCACCGCCCAGAGATAGCCGATCACCGCCGCGGCCAACCCGCCGACGCCCGCTTGCACGAAGACATGCGTCGGCGCGTCCGGCCATTGCTGGACGATTTCCTCGACCAGCACGGAATAGCCACGCATCACGCTGCGCGGGATGGCATCGTAGCCCTCCCACGAGGTGTCGGAGATGATCGTCCAACCGTTGGCCGCGGCCTGCTTGCGGCATTCCGCGACGGCGGTGTCGTAGTCGCCATCGATGCGGATCACCTCGGCGCCGCGGGCCCGGATGGCGGCTTCCTTGTCGGCGCTGGTGAATTTCGGCAGGAAGATCACGCAGCGATTGCCGAACAGCTTGGCGCCGGCCGCGACCGAGCGGCCGTGGTTGCCCGAGCTCGCGGTGGTGAAGACATGGTTGGCCGTGACGTCGAGATGCTCGCGCTTCAGCAGCGAGGCGAAGCTCGGGCTGGAATGGGTGGCGTCGCCGACCGCGCTCGACAGCACGTTGCCGACCGCCAGCACGCCGCCCAGCGCCTTGAAGGCGCCGAAGCCGAAGCGCTGGCTCTCGTCCTTGACCCGGACCTCGCCGACGCCCAGCCGCTCGGCCAGCGCCGGCAGCCGGTAGAGCGGCGTCACCCTGTGCGCGGGGCATTCGCCCAGCTCCAGGGCGAGTTCGGGCACGCCGTTGGGATTGATCACGAACTGCTGTTCGCGGCCGAAGGCCGCGTCCCGGTCCAGTCGGGGATTTTTAGCCAGCCAGGCGGGGAAGGGGGGAGTCGTCATGCAGGGGTCATAGCATGCTAAAGTCCCCGAAACGCAGCACCCCCTCACCCTGAGGAGAGAGGTAGTGGAGAGAAGACCATGAAAGTGAATGTCGAAGTGACCTGCACGCCTGAGGAAGCCCGCGCCTTCTTCGGCCTGCCCGACCTCAAGCCGATGCAGGACCGCATCATGGGCGAGATCGAGGAGCGGATGCGGTCCGGCCTCGGCGCCATGAACCCGGAGACGGTGTTCAAGACCTGGCTGCCGGCCTCCATGCAGGGTGTCGAACAGATGCAGCAGATGCAGCAGGCCTTCTGGCAGCAGCTCGCCGGCATCGCCGCCGGCGGCAAGAAGGAATGACCGGACGATGAGCGCCCGCGAAAAGCCCGAAGATCCGAAGCCCTATTACGAAGCCCACGTCTTCTGCTGCACCAACCGCCGGCCATCAGGCCATCCGCGCGGCTGCTGCGCCGAGCGCGACGGCGAGGCGCTGCGCGACCACATGAAGAGCCGCGCCAAGGACCTCGGCCTCAAGAACGTGCGCATCAACAGCGCCGGCTGCCTCGACCGCTGCGAGCTCGGACCGACCCTGGTGATCTATCCGGAAGGCGTCTGGTATTCCTGCCCGACCAAGGAAGACATCAATGAGGTGCTGGAGACGCATATGGTGAAAGGCCAGCGCGTCGAGCGGCTGATGTTACAGACCAAGGACAAGCTGCCGGAGGACCGCGCGAAGCGCTGAGCCGCTGGACGCTCATGATCTTCCGGACCGCGAGCGTCTCGCTCGCTCGGACGCATGAGCGAGCGAGACGCTCGCGGTCCGGAAGAAGTCTGCGTCTTTCGGCTGATAGCGGTCGTCGACGGCTTGAGGTTCGGCAGGTGCACCCGCGCGGCGAAGCGCCGGACCAGGTAGGAGCCTGCGCGATTCGTCTCAGGTCATTGACGCGAAGCGGGCGCTGGCCTCTAGTGCCGCGTGCTTCGCGTCATGCTTTCCCGCGTCATCGGCGTAAAATCAGGTCATCTCAGACAGCTGATCGGGCTGGCCTGCGTGATGGCGGTTGCCATGGCGAGCATCCTGCATGTCGCGGGCGATTTCAGCTCGATCCCCTCCGACACGTTGTCGGTCAGTGCGGCTGGGGCCGATGCCGATCGTTCGGCCGCGGACGCCGCGGTCGAGGCCTGTCATTCCTGCGCGGTCGGAGCCTTTCTCGCGACCGGGCAGAACCTTGAAGGCACGGTGGTCACCGGGGCCATTCCGGCCGGCCGTGCGCTTCACATGTTCGCCTTCCGCCAGCCGGCGACGGCACCACCCCCCAGAACCCTGATCTAGTCACGTTTCGTCCGCCGTGCCGGCAGTCCCGGCGCGGTGCGTTGAAGACTGGGTTTCAGGGTCTGTTCATGACATTTCGTGTTGCAGGAGCGCTTTGCGCGGCGTTGCTCGTCGTGCAGGCGCCGCCTTCGTGGTCGCAAAGCCAGGGAAGCGGGGCGGGCAACGGCGCACTGACGCTGCCGCGCGCCTTGCAGAAGGCCGCGAGTGCCAGTCCACGCCTGGTCGCCGCCGACCGCACCATCGCCATGTCCGATGGGCGGCGCGAGCAGGCCAATGCGCTGCCCAACCCGACCGTGGGTTTCGAGGTCGACAACTTCGCCTCGGGCCAGAGCGGCGTCGTCGGCGGTGTCGAGACGACCCTGCAGCTCAGCCAGCTCATCGAACTGGGCGGCAAGCGCGACGCGCGTGTGCAGGCCGCCCTCGGCGACTACGACACGGCGCGGCTGGAACGCGAGGCGACCCGGCTGGAACTTCTGTCCGAGACGACCATCGCCTTCGTGGAAGCCCTGTCGGCCCAGCGGCGCATCCAGATCCTCGACCGCCAGGCCGCCGCCCTCGAAAGACTGGTGCCGCTCATGCAGCGCCGCGTCGAGGCGGGCGCCTCGTCGCCGGCCGAGGTCACGCGCACGCAGGCCGCCGTCGGGATGGCGCGGCTGGAGCGCGAGCGGGCGCGCACCGCGCTCGCCGTCGCGCGCCGCGAGCTCGCCACGCTGATGGGCCTGGACAGGCCCGACTTCACCGCGGTCTCGGGCGACTTCGGTCGCATCTCGCGGCCTGCGCCGCTCGACGCCGCCATCAAGGCGATCGACGACAATCCGCAGCTCATGCGCTGGACCGCCGTCCGCGCCCGCCGCGATGCCGAGCTTCTGTCGGCACGGCTGAAGGCGGTGCCCGATGTCACGGCCAGCGTCGGCTGGCGCTACTACGGCCAGACCGGCGACAACGCGCTCCGCCTCGGCGCCTCGCTGCCGATCCCGGTGCTCGACCGCAACCGCGGCGGCATCCGCGAGGCGCAGGAGGCCGCGCAAAAGACCGATGCCGAGCGCGCCATCAACCGCCTCACCCTGATCGCCGTCGTCGGCAAGGCGCATGACAGCGCCAATGGCGCGCTCCTGCAGGTCGACCTGCTGCGCCGGACCATCCTGCCCGCCGCGCGCGCGACCTTGGCCACCATCGAGGCGGGCCACGGGCAGGGGCGTTTCACCCTGCTGGAAATCCTCGATGCCTACCGCACCGTCGCCGACGCCGAGCTGATGGAGCACGACGCGCTGGCCGCCTTCCACACGTCGGTCGCCACCATCGAAGGGCTGACCGGCAGTCCCATGCAGCTCGCGAGGGCGCGATGATGATGAAGATTCTGCGAGTCCTGACGATCGCCCTGGTCTCCGCCGCCGCGGTGGCAGTCTCGGGCTACTACGTCTTCGATCCGAAATTCGCCAAATCGGCCAAGGCCGTCGCCTCCCAGGGGCACGGACACAGCGAGAAGGGGCATGGGGCTGGCGAGAAGGGTCACGACGACCACGACGCAGGCGTGAAACTGACCGACGCCCAGGTGGCGGCCTCGGGCATCGAACTTCTGCCGGCGGGGCCGCACGAGCTGCGCGACATGCTGCGGCTGAACGGCATGATCCAGCCCAACCAGGAAACGCTGGTGAAGGTGACGCCGCGCTTTCCCGGGGTCGTGCGCAGCATGCGCAAGCGGCTGGGCGACAAGGTGAAAAAGGACGAGGTGCTGGCCACGGTCGAGAGCAACCAGAGCCTGACGACCTACGAGCTGAAAGCGCCGATCGACGGCACCGTGATCGACCGCGACGGCACCCTGGGCGAGTTCGCTTCGGAGGCCAGGCCGCTCTTTACCGTCGCCGATCTCTCGACCATGTGGATCGACTTCGCCGTCTTCCGCCGCGACTTCGCGCGCGTGGCCGTGGGCGATGCCGTCTCGATCGACGTCGAGGACGGCGGCCCGCCGATCGAGGCCAGGATCGACTATGTCTCGCCATTGGGTGCCAGCGACACGCAATCCTCGATCGCCCGCGCCGTCGTGCCCAATGGCGGCAGGTTGCGGCCGGGTCTCTTCGTGGTCGGCCGTGTCGTGCTGTCGGCCAAGCCGGTCGATGTCGCCGTCAAGGCGAGCGCGTTGCAGACGCTCGAGGGCAAGACCGTCGTCTTCGTGCGCGAGGGCGAAACCTTCGCCGCGCGCGAGGTCGAGCTGGGCGGCCGCGACGCCGACTGGGTCGAGGTGCTGTTCGGCCTGCTGGCCGGCGACATCTATGCCGCCAAAAACAGTTTCGTCATCAAGGCCGAGATCGGCAAGGCGAGCGCGGCCCATGAGCACTGACCGTCACGCACAACGACCTCACCCTGAGGAGGCGCGCAGCGCCGTCTCGAAGGGTGAGGGTGAGGTGGTGGTGAGGACGACGGAAAAATGATCGACCGCATCCTCGCCTTTTCGATCCAGAATCGCTGGTTGGTCCTCGTCGCCGCGCTCGCGGTGGGCGTGCTCGGCGCGTGGAATTTCACGCGCCTGCCAATCGACGCCGTGCCCGACATCACCAACGTCCAGGTCCAGGTCAATTCGGTGGCGCCGGGCTATTCGCCGCTCGAGGTCGAGCAGCGCATCACCTTCCCGCTGGAAACGGCGATGGGCGGGCTTCCCAAACTCGAATACACGCGGTCGCTCTCGCGCTACGGCCTCAGCCAGGTGACGGTGGTGTTCAAGGACGGCACCGACATCTATTTCGCCCGCCAGCTCGTGAACGAGCGCATCCAGCAGGCCAAGGAAAAGCTGCCGCCGGGCACGGAGACGTCGATGGGCCCGGTCTCGACCGGCCTCGGCGAGATTTATATGTATGCCGTCGAGGCCCGGCCCGGCGCGAAAAAGCCTGACGGCACGCCTTATACGGCCACCGACCTGCGCACCGTCCAGGACTGGATCATAAAACCGCAGCTCCGCACCGTGCCCGGCATCGTCGAGGTCAACACCATCGGCGGCTACGAGCGGCAATTCCACGTGCTGCCCGATCCGGCGCGGCTGATCGCCTATCGGCTCACCTTCCGCGACGTGATGACCGCGCTCCTGTCGCAGAATGCCAATGTCGGCGCGGGCTACGTCGAGCGCAACGGCGAGCAGTATCTCGTGCGCACGCCCGGCCAGGTGAGCAACCTCGAGGAAATCCGCAACATCGTCGTGGGCTCGCGCGGTGGCGTGCCGATCCGCGTCGGCGACCTGGCCGAGGTCAAGGAGGGCACGGATCTTCGCACCGGCGCCGCCACCCTCAACGGCCAGGAAACCGTGATCGGCACGACCATGCTGCTGATCGGCGACAACAGCCGCACCGTGGCGCAGCGTGTGGCGGCAAGGCTGGGCGAGGTCGCCCGCTCGCTGCCCGACGGCATCGTGGCCCGCGCCATCTACGACCGCACGCAGCTGGTCGAGGCCACCATCTGGACGGTCGAGAAGAACCTTTTAGAAGGCGCGCTCCTCGTCGTCGTGGTGCTGTTCCTGATCCTGGGCAATTTTCGCGCGGCGTTCGTGACGGCCTGCGTCATTCCGCTGGCGATGCTGTTCACCATCACCGGCATGGTCGAGAACCGGATCAGCGCCAACCTGATGAGCCTGGGCGCCATCGATTTCGGCATCATCATCGACGGCGCTGTGATCGTGGTCGAGAATTGCCTGCGCCTGCTGGCCGAGGAACAACACCGCCGCGGCCGTGTCCTCACGCGCTCCGAACGCTTCGCCACCATCCTGGCCGGCGCGCAGGAGGTCATCCGCCCCAGCCTGTTCGGCACCTTGATCATCGGCGTCGTCTACCTGCCGGTCCTCACCTTGACCGGCGTGGAAGGCAAGATGTTCACGCCCATGGCGCTCACGGTGCTGCTGGCGCTGACGGGGGCCGCGATCCTCTCCATGACCCTGGTACCCGCGGCCGTGGCGCTGCTGGTGACCGGCAAGGTCGCCGAAAAGGAAAACCTTTTTATGCGCGGCGCCGCGCGCCTCTACGCGCCGGTCCTGGAGCAGGCGGTGCGCCTGCGCTTCGTGATCGTGGGCCTTGCGGTGCTGCTGGTCGCGGTGAGCGGTGTCGCGGCCTCGCGCATGGGCGGCGAGTTCATCCCCTCGCTCGACGAGGGCGACATCGCCATGCACGCGATGCGCATCCCCGGCACCAGCCTCAGCCAGTCGGTGCAGATGCAAGAAGCGCTGGAGAAGGCCTTGATGGAATTCCCCGAGGTCCGGGAGGTCGCGGCCAAGATCGGCACGCCCGAGCTTGCGACCGATCCCATGCCGCCCAATGTCGCCGACGTCTTTATCCTGCTGAAGCCGCGCAACCAGTGGCCCAACCCCGATCTGCCCAAGGCCGACCTCGTCGCCTCCATCGAGAAGCGCGTCGCGACGATCCCCGGCAACAACTACGAGTTCACGCAGCCCATCCAGATGCGCTTCAACGAGCTGATCTCGGGCGTGCGCAGCGACCTCGGCGTAAAAATCTTCGGCGACGATCTCGACACGCTCCTGTCGGTCGCGACCAAGGTCCAGTCCGTGGTGCAAACCGTGCCCGGGGCGGCCGACGTCAAGACCGAGCAGGTGAGCGGCCTGCCCATGCTGACGGTGAAACCCAACCGGGTGGCGCTGGCGCGCTACGGCATCAGCCTCGCCGAGCTGCAGGAGGTGGTCGAGATCGCCGTCGGCGGCAAGGAGGCCGGGCTGATCTTCGAGGGCGACCGGCGCTTCGACATCGTGATGCGCCTGCCCGAACACATGCGCGCCGACCTCGACGCACTCTCCTCATTGCCAATCCCCGTGCCGGCACAGGCGCCGGGAGTCAGTGAGAGCGGTCGCCGGCCCATCGTCCAGACCGGCATCGGCACGGCCGCCCCCTATGTGCCGCTCTCGGCCGTGGCCGAGATCGAGGTCGCGCCGGGCCCCAACCAGATCAGCCGCGAGAACGGCAAGCGCCGCGTGGTCGTCACCGCCAATGTCCGCGACCGCGACCTCGGCTCCTTCGTGGCCGAGGTCCAGCGCCAGGTGGCGGAGAAGGTAAAGTTGCCGGCCGGCTACTGGATCGGCTGGGGTGGCCAGTTCGAGCAGCTTGTCGCGGCCTCGGAGCGGCTGGCGATCGTGGTGCCGGTGGCGCTGCTGCTGATCTTCGTGTTGCTGTGCATGAGCCTGGGCTCGGTCGGCGACGCGGCCCTGGTGTTCAGCGGCGTGCCGCTGGCGCTCACGGGCGGCGTGGCCGCGCTGGTGCTGCGCGATATCCCGCTCTCGATCAGCGCCGGCGTGGGCTTCATCGCCTTGAGCGGCGTCGCCGTGCTGAACGGCCTCGTCATCATCTCCTTCATCCAGAAGCTGCGCGCCGAGGGCAGGCCGGTGGCCGAAGCGGTGCGCGAGGGCGCCATGAAGCGGCTGCGCCCCGTGCTGATGACGGCGCTGGTCGCCTCGCTGGGCTTCGTGCCGATGGCGATCGCCACCGGCGCCGGCGCCGAGGTCCAGCGCCCGCTCGCCACCGTCGTCATCGGCGGCATCCTCTCGTCCACGATCCTGACGCTCGTGGTCCTGCCAGCGCTCTACGCGCTGTTCCATCGCGACAAACCCATTCAACAAGGAGAAGGCACATGAAGAGAAGACTGATGATCGCCGCCGCCGCAACGTCGCTGTGGGCCGGTGCGGCCGTGGCCCAGCACGGTCACGGCAGCATGAAAGGCCCGAACGGCGGGCCGATGCAGGACGTCGTGGGCGTCCATGCCGAGCTGGTGCTGGCCGGCAACACCGTCACCATCAACATCCTCGACGAGGCCAACAAGCCGCTCCCGGCCAAAGGATTCAGTGGCTCGGTGCTGATCGTCTCGGGCGGCAGCCGCGAGACGGTGCAACTGGCGCCTTCAGGCGACAGCGCGCTGAAGGGCGAGGCGAAGAACCCGGTGGCGGCCGGCTCGACGGTGACGCTGGTCCTGAAGAACGCCGCCGGCAAATCGGGGCAGGTGAAGTTTTAGACGGTTTGGCAAAACGGCCGCTGAAGCGCTGGCCTTAAACGAGGGCGCTTTCTCAGAGTGGGCGCTCGCCTAAGGCGCCGAACTCGAATGCACGTCCGGCCGGTACCCGGCACGAATGGCTTCGACGATCGGACGGGGTGTCAGGACCGTGACGATGGCATCCGATCCGAGTGGGATCGGATCGCCATAGCCATCGACGGACCACGGCCGCGCCATGTCTTTCCACTTGAGGAAAGCCACGCCACCTCTGGCGAACATGACGCCATCGGGCAGGCCGGCGAGCGGTGCGTCGAAGGTGATCTTGCCGCGTCCTCTCTCGATCCGCTCCGCCTGGAGGGCGCGATCCATGTCGGCTGCCCGCACGCGCTCGCCCGTACGCCCGGCGCCGGCGGCCCAGCCGTCGACGAAACGGCGAAAGGCTTCCCGGCGGCATTCGGCGCAGGGGCGGTGGCCGGCGGCCAGGGCGGTCGCCTCGTCGAGAAAGAACAGCTCGGTGTAGTAGCCGGGCCGCATGAGTTGCCGCCGGCGTCCCTTGAACGACAGCCGGCAGCTCAGCCACGCTCTCGTCGTCCAGCGACGCCCGCTGAGGGTACGGTGTTCGTCGTGCAGGCAGCCGCGGTTGCCCATCAGCGTCCCGCGCGCGTCGGAGGCGACGATCTCGCCGAACGGCGTCACGCGGTTCTGCAGCGGCATGCCGTCTTTTTGCATGCGGGGCGGTTCCGGCAAAGCGGGCGGCCGGGGCCTGCGTTCCGAGGCGCCCAGCCATGCAAACCCCGATTTGCAAGTTTGACAGGATTATGATAGGAAATTGACTATTCTGGCGGACGTGTGCTCCCGCCGCCCCGCCCGCGCCCTCTTCGGAGGCGCTTTGGCGGCTTTTCATGTCCCGGATCACGGCCGCCTCGCTGACGAATTTTCAGACAGTCCCGCGATTCGGGCCTGCGTTGAAAAGAATCGTTTGGTCCAGGCGGGCCGGCGCTTTGCGAATTACTGGACAGACAGAATCCAGACAGATGATGTCTGAAAAATCGACCCGTAATGGTCTACTCGACCAGTTCGGCGAGCCTTTTGATGATGCGGGTCGGCTGGGCGGCCGCGTGGGTCGGCACGCCGGCGCCAAACGGGTCGTACCAGATGCCGCACATGCCGAGCAGCTGCGGCGCCACGACTTCCCATTCGTAGTTGTCGCCCACCATCCAGGCTTCGCCCGGGGCCACGTCCAGCCGCTCCAGCGCGTGGCGGTAGACGGCGAGCTCGGGCTTGCCCTGGCCGAACTCGCCCTCGATCTGGATGTGGTGGAAGCGGTGGGCGAGGTCGAAGCGCTCGATCTTGGCGCGCTGGGTTTCGGCGGCGCCGTTGGTGATGAGCGCGAGGCGGACGCCGGCGTCGCGCAGAGCGTCGACCGTGGCATGGGCGTCGGGATAGAGCCGGTATTCGTTGCGGCGGAGTTCGGTGAAGGCATCGGCGATGCGGTCGGCCAGTTCGTCGTCGGCGCGGCCGAGCCTGGCCAGGCCGCGGCGCACCGAGAGGCGGCGGGCGCCGGGACTGTTCAGCCGCCACTTGGCGGCCTCGGCGCGGTCGTTCCAGAAGGCGCGCGCCTCTTCCATGACGGCCACGCGGACGCGGGCGATGGAGTCGGGATCATGCGCGTCTAGGTGGGCTGCGAAGACATGGAGCAGCCGCGTC
>JAUXRT010000241.1 GCA_030681635.1 Reyranella sp. | reverse complement strand
GGGCTCGAACGGCAGGTCGCAGGCGATGCCCGGCGCCAGCCAGTCGACGGGACCCACCGCGGCGCCCGCGGCCTCCAGCTGCTCGCGCGCGTTCTGCACGGCGGCGGCATCGAGAATCGGCTGGGCGGGATTGGCGATGAGGACGAAGACGTTGTTCACGGCCGTTCTAATGGCCGATTTGCAATCGGCGGCCAAGCGGTGTCTTTTCGCCCGCCATGGCTGAAGGGCGCGTCATCGTCGTCACCGGACCGACCGCGAGCGGCAAGTCGGCGCTGGCGCTTGCATTGGCCGAGCAGCGCCAGGGCAAAGGGGCCGGCACGGTGATCAACGCCGATGCCATGCAGACCTACGATGCCTTTCCGGTCCTGACCGCCCAGCCGACCGCCTCGGAGCGCGCGCGTGTGCCGCATGCCCTCTACGGCGTGCTGCCGCTCAGCGAGACCCTGTCGGCGGCGCGCTGGCGCACGCTCGCCTCGGCGGAGATCGCGCGCTGTCTGGCCGCGGGCGGCACGCCGATCCTGTGTGGCGGCTCGGGCCTGTATTTGCGGACCCTGATGCAGGGCATCGCCACCATTCCCGACGTGCCCCCGGAAATCCGCGAGCAGGCCAATGCCGACTGGCAGGCGCTCGGGCCCGATGCTTTCCGCGCGCGCCTGGCCGAAAAGGATCCGGCCATCGTCCCCAGGCTGAAGCCCGCCGATCGCCAGCGTCATGTCCGCGCCTGGGAAGTGGCGACGGCGACCGGCCGGCCGCTCAGCGACTGGCAGGCCGATACCGGCGCGGCCGCACCCTGGCGCTTCGCCACGATCCTGCTGGCACCCGAACGCGGCTGGCTGCGCGGCCGGATCGAAAGCCGTTTCGACCTCATGCTGGGGCAGGGGGTGCTGGCCGAAGTGCGCCAGGTGTTCGATCGCTCGCCCGATCCGCGCTGGCCCGGCCTGAAGGCGCACGGGGCACCTGAACTCTTCCGCCATTTCCGGGGCGAGCTCGCGCTCGAAAAGGCGCGTCAGATCGCCATCGACCATACCCGCCAATATGCCAAACGCCAGATGACGTGGTTCCGGCATCAGATGACACCAGATCTTGTGGTCGACCCTCAGTCAGCCCAGGCTTCGGCGCTCGTCGCGCAATATTTGACCAAAACAGAGGTCTGAAACTTTACGTTTCGTTCGTTTTTGGGTTGACCCTCCGGAACCCGCCCTCTATGGTCCGCGCCGCCGCAAAACCCGTTTTGCGGCGCATTTGTCAGAGGAGAGCGCGTGATGAAGCCCGAGGAGTCCGCCACGACCGGCGCCGATCTGTTGGTGAAAGCCCTGATCGACGAGGATGTCGAGGTCGTCTTCGGCTATCCCGGCGGCGCCGTCCTGCCGATCTACGATTCGCTGTTCAAGCAGAACCGGCTGCGCCACATCCTGGTGCGCCACGAGCAGGCGGCCGTACATGCCGCCGAAGGCTATGCCCGCTCGACCGGCAAGGTCGGCGTGGTGCTGGTGACCTCCGGCCCCGGCGCCACCAATGCCGTCACCGGCCTCACCGACGCCCTCATGGATTCCATCCCCATCGTCTGCCTCACCGGCCAGGTGCCGACGCATCTGATCGGCAACGACGCCTTCCAGGAAGCCGACACGACCGGCATCACGCGGCCCTGCACCAAGCACAACTACCTGGTGAAGGCGGTGGGCGATCTCGCCCGCACCGTCCACGAGGCTTTCTACGTGGCGCGTTCGGGCCGTCCCGGGCCGGTCGTCATCGACCTGCCCAAGGACGTGCTGATGAACAAGCACGAGTATGTCGCGCCGCCCAAGGTGGCAGCGGAGCACAAGAGCTATCGTCCGCAGACCAAGCCCGATCTCAAGAAGGTGGCGCAGGCGGTCGAGATGATCGCGCACGCCAAGCGGCCGATCTTCTATGCCGGCGGCGGCATCATCAATTCCGGGCCGAAGGCGTCCAAGCTGCTGGCGCAGTTCGTCCACATGACGGGCTATCCCATCACCAACACGCTGATGGGGCTGGGCTCGTTCCCGGCCTCGGACAAGCAGTTCCTCGGCATGCTGGGCATGCACGGCACCTACGAGGCCAACCTGGCGATGCACGGCTGCGACGTCATGATCAACATCGGTGCGCGCTTCGACGACCGCATCACCGGCAACATCAGCAAGTTCTCGCCGGGCTCGAAGAAGATCCACGTCGACATCGATCCCTCCTCGATCAACAAGAACGTGCGCGTCGATCTCGCCATCGTGGGCGACGCTACTCTCGTGCTCGAGGAAATGATCAAGCTCTGGAATGCAAAGCAGCCCAAGGTCGACCTGAAGGCGCTGAAAGCCTGGTGGGCCGAGATCGAGACGTGGCGTGCGCGCAACTGCCTCGCCTACAAGCCGAACAGGGAGACGATCAAGCCGCAGTACGCGCTCGAGCGGCTCTATCACCACATCAAGGACAAGGACCACTACATCACGACCGAAGTGGGCCAGCACCAGATGTGGGCGGCGCAGTTCCTGAAGTTCGAGCAGCCCAACCGCTGGATGAC
>JAUXRT010000240.1 GCA_030681635.1 Reyranella sp. | reverse complement strand
CGATCAGTTCCAGGCTGCCGGCGGCTCGATGGTGATGCTGGCCAAGGGCAACCGCAGCAAGCAGGTCATCGACGCCTGCAAGAAGCACAAGGGCTTCTATCTCGGTTCGATCGGCGGCCCGGCGGCGATCCTGGCACAGGACGTCATCAAGAAGGTCGAGGTGCTGGAGTATCCTGAGCTCGGCATGGAAGCGATCTGGCGCATCCAGGTCGAGAACTTTCCGGCCTTCATCATCACCGACGACAAGGGCAACGACTTCTTCAGCGACCTGAAGATTTGACGCGTAGCGTCAAATCCCGAGCGTTGCGAGTGATCTTTAGGCTCGAGCAAGATCCCTCGCCTTGCTCGGGATGACAGGCAAAGAAAAAGACCCCGGACGGTTTCCCGTCCGGGGTCTTCTGCTGCTGTCCAACGACGATCCGTCAAATCCCCAGATGGCGGATCATCGCCCTTCCAAACTCTTTCAGCCGCGGCAGCCGTCTTCGCGGGCGCACCAGCGGTCGATCCAGACATTGCCGTGGCGCGCGTTGATGACCTGCAGCCACTCGCCGCGGCAGCCGAGCACGCGGAACTTCACATCGTCGCCCTCGATCGTCGTCAGCGCGCGGCCCAGCATGCCGGGCCGGCTGTAGACGGTGATCGGGCCGTCGACACGGGCATCGACCCCAAGCAGGTCGGCCGGCACCCAGCCGTAGGGTTGGACCGCCCCGGCATCGAGCGCGCGATAGTCGCCCGCGGTGCTGAGGGCAATGCGTGCCCAGCCGCCTTGGCTGGCCGTCACCGTCACGACCGAACGGGCCGGATCGATCCGGGTGCCGCTGCGGCCCGCCAGCGAGCCGATCACCGTCGCCTCGGGCGTCGGCTCGGAGCGCACGGGCACGATCTCACCGCGATAGAGCGTTGCGTAGGCTTGCGTTGGCGTACAGGTACCGGACAGACCGGTGCTGGCATCGACCGAGCGCTCGAGGACAGCAAAGCCCGCGAGCACGGCGATCGTGCCGACTATGGCGCGAATCATCGTCGTTCCTTCCCACATTTTTGGGCGGCAGATCCCCATCTGCCGACCCCTTCACCCGCTGTCCTTCTAGCAACCGCAGCGAGCCGGAGTCGTGGCGGCGTTTGTAAGAGTTGTTTCGAAGCGCGCGATGGCGTGGAATCGCGATTCTGCAAGATGCTTCAAGAGCTTCCGACGACTTGATAAAGTGCCGCCTAAGAAGAGATCGTGGCTTTTCTGTGCGCCGCGCTACACTCGCCGCCATGAATCTCGCCAAACAGCACCTCGACATCGGCCTGTTCTCGACCCAGCGCGACGCGCAGCTCGCCTTCTGGCAGCAGACCGTGGGCCTGCCCTACGACCATATGGGCAAGGTCGGCGGCGGCGTGCAGCAGCACCGCCACCACATGAACGGCTCGATCCTGAAGATGAACCATTCGCGCGATCCCCTGCCCGCAGCGGCGCCTTCGGGGATCATCGGCCTCGAGATCGCGCGGGAGGGCCTGGCCGCGCCAAGGCCGCTGGCCGACCCCGACGGCAACAAGGTGGCGCTGGTACCGAAGGGGGCGAACGGCGTCGAGGGCATCGCGATCCTGCTCAGGGTCAACGATCCCGCCGCCCACGACCGCTTCTGGACCGAGGCGATGCAATTCGAGCGGGCGGGCGAGCGGCGCTACCGCTGCGGCGATTCGCTGATCGTGATCGCGGGGCAAGGCAAGGTCGAGCGCAGCCCGCAGTGGCGCGGGCCGGGCTATCGCTACACCACCGTTCAGGTATGGGATTGCCTCGCCGAGTACGCCGGCATCCTGGCGCGCGGCGGCACCTCGGGCGGCGAGCCCCGGATCCTGGGCGAGACGGTGCGCTATGCCTTCGTCTGCGATCCCGACGGCAACCATATCGAGATCAGCCAGCGCGCCTCGCTGACCGGCGGCACGCTCTAGGGTCGTGAGTTCTGGGGTCGTGAGCGCTGGGGTCGGGAGAAGCTACTTCTTGCGCGCCTTGCGGGCGGCGTAGCGGGCGTCGCGGGCGGCCTTCTGCTCGGCCTCGCTCAGCACGACCTTCACAGGCCGGCGGGCTTCGCGCTCGGCCGCAGCGGCGGCTTCCTTGGCAGCGGCCTCAGCCGCAGCAGCGGCCTTGGCAGCCTCACGCTCGGCCACGATACGCGCCTGCTCGGCTTGCTTGGCGGCCCGGCGCTCGGCCTCGCGCGCCTCGCGGGCGGCGGCAATGGCGGCACGTTCGGCCAGGCGGGCGGCAAACTCCGGGTCGTTGGCGGGATCCTTGGCCCGGGCCTTCTCGAGCAGGGCCTGCTTGGCCTTGGCCGCCGTCTCCAACCGATCCGCGAAGTCTATCTTCCTGCCGCTCATCGTTCTTCGTTCCTATTCCGCCGCTGCCGCGGTCGAGTCTTTCTTGGCGCGCTTGCGGTCTTCCAGCTTGAGGAAGCGCTTGCGCAGACGGATCGACTTGGGCGTGATTTCGACCAGTTCGTCCTCTTCAATATAGGCGATCGCCTGCTCGAGCGACATCTTGCGCGGCGGCGTGAGCTTCACGGCCTCGTCCTTGCCGGCGGCGCGGATGTTGGTGAGCTGCTTGCCCTTGAGCACGTTCACTTCGAGATCGTTGCCGCGGCTGTGCTCGCCGATGATCATGCCCATGTAGACCGGCACGCCGGGATCGATGAACATCGGGCCCCGCTCCTCGAGGTTCCACATCGCGTACATCACCGCGTTGCCCGGCGCATTGGCGATCAGCGCGCCGTTGCGGCGGCCGGCGATCGGCCCACGATAGGGGCCGTATTCATGGAAGATGCGGTTCATCACGCCGGTACCGCGTGTGTCGGTCAGGAACTCGCCGTGATAGCCGATCAGGCCGCGCGACGGCGAATAGAACACCAGGCGGGTCTTGCCGGCGCCCGAGGGCCGCATGTCCTGCAGCTCGCCCTTGCGCATGGAAATCTGCTCGACCACGACGCCGGTATAGGCGTCGTCGACGTCGATCACGACTTCCTCGATCGGCTCGAGGCGCTGGCCGGTCTGGGGGTCGGTCTGGAACAGCACGCGCGGACGGCCGACGGCGAGCTCGAAGCCCTCGCGGCGCATGGTCTCGATCAGCACGCCGAGCTGCAGTTCGCCGCGGCCGGCGACCTCGTAGGAATCGGCATTCTCGGTGTCGCGGACGCGGATGGCGACGTTGCCCTCGCCCTCGCGCATCAGGCGCGCGCGGATCATCCGGGTCGTGACCTTGTCGCCCTCGGTGCCGGCCAACGGCGAATCGTTGACCGAGAAGGTCATGGCCAGCGTCGGCGGATCGACCGGCTGCGAGGCAATCGGCTCGCCGATCGTGAGGTCGCCGATGGTGTCGGCCACGGTCGCGACCTTGAGGCCGGCGACGGCCACGATGTCACCGGCTTCGGCGACGTCGAGCGACATGCGCTCCAGTCCGCGGAAGGCCAGCACGCGGGTGATGCGGGTCTGCTCGAGTTCCGTGCCGTCGCGCGACAGCGCCTTGATCATGGTGTTGGGCTTGACCGAGCCCGACAGGATGCGGCCGGTCAGGATACGGCCGAGGAAATTGTCGGCCTCGAGCGTCGTCACCAGCATGCGGAAGGCGGGATCGGGATCGATCTTGGGGGCCGGCACGTGCTTCAGCACCAGGTCGAACAGCGGCTCCATGTCCTTGTGCTCGGCCTCGAGCGAGGTCGCGGCCCAGCCCTGCCGGGCCGAGGCGAAGAGCGTCGGGAAGTCGAGCTGCTCGTCGCTGGCTTCCAGCGCCGAGAACAGGTCGAACACCTCGTCGTGCACCTCATGGGCGCGGGCGTCGGAGCGGTCGACCTTGTTGATCAGCACGATCGGCTTCAGACCGAGGCGCAGCGCCTTGCCGAGCACGACCTTGGTCGGGGGCAGCGGGCCCTCGGCCGCGTCGACCAGCAGCACAACGCCGTCGACCATCGACAGGATGCGCTCGACCTCACCGCCGAAGTCGGCGTGGCCCGGCGTGTCCACGATGTTGAGGCGCGTTCCCTTCCAGACGACGGAGGTCGCCTTGGCAAGGATGGTGATCCCGCGCTCGCGCTCGAGGTCGTTCGAATCCATGGCGCGCTCGGCGACCTGCTGGTTCTCGCGGAACGTGCCGCTCTGCTTCAGCAGGCAATCGACCAGTGTGGTCTTGCCATGGTCGACGTGCGCGATGATCGCGACGTTGCGGATATCCATGTTCTTTTGTGTGTCCGGAGGGAGGTTGGCTGGGCGCGCTTATACGCATGCACCATGGCCCCGGCAAGGCGGGTTGAGGCGGTGTCTTGCCGCTGTCACAGTGCCCGCATGCATAAACGCTCGGTCACCATCGACGGTCACCGCACCAGCATCTCTCTGGAAGACGCGTTCTGGACCGAATTATCGGCCCTCGCCCGGGCCCGCGGCCTGTCGCTGAATGCCCTGGTGGCCGAGATAGACCATGCCCGCAGCGCCGGGCCCGGCTCACCCAACCTGTCGAGCGCGCTGCGCCTCCATGTGCTCGACGAGCTGCGGAAACGGCCCCATCCAAACTAATATCAGTCGAGTTTAAAACCCTTGGCGCGCACGAATGCGCCGAAATCGGCCCGCTCCGGAACCGAATATTGCCGGGCCTTGTCCTCGGACCAGCCATAGGCGGCGTCCTCGCCGAACTTCTCCACGAAGCGCTGGGTCTTGTAGGGCTGGGTCTCGTTGCGCCTCCGGTCGTAGGCCGCGACCTTCTCCCGGAGCCCGGTCTCGTCGTAGCGGTCACGATGGATCGACACGTCGAGGCCGAGCCTGGGGCTCATCACGCCCTCGAAGGAGGGCCAGCCTATCCCCAGCCCGGCCACGGGAAAAACATGCTGCGGCAGGCCCAGCACATCGGCCACCTGGGCGGCATGGTTGCGGATCTGGCTGATCGGGCAGGTCCCCAACCCGACGCGGTCGGCGGCGGCGATGAAGGTTGCGAGCACGATGCCGGCATCGACCGCGGCATTGAAGAACGGATCGAGGTAGTCGTTCACGAAGGGCCGGCCACGCCAGTCGAACAGCAGCCGGTGGCGGCGATTGTTGCCGCAGAAGACCAGCAGCGCCGGACCGGCCTTGGCCCAGGGATTCTCCGGGATCAGCGCCTCGAGCTTCTCGCGCTGGGCCTTGTCGGTGACGATCACGATGTCGGCCTGCTGCAGGTCGCTCTTGGACGGCGCCGACAGCGCCACCGCGCAGAGCGTCTCGAGCAGGGCGGGATCGATCGGCTTGTCGGCGTAGCGCCGCACGACCCGGCGGTTGGCCATGTCGGCCAGGACGTCCACGCCACCCATTCCATTCGGCAGGTGCGCCTCGGTGAGCCCCGGGGCGGAGCCGAAGCGCGCCTTGAGGGTCGTCAGCAATCGATCGAGCAAGATGTCTCCTCAGCGGCCGAACAGGCCGGGTATGTTGGGAATGGGAACGTTCGGGATCGGCGAGCGCGGCTGGCCGGCGCCCGGCGCCGCCTGCCCCGGCAGAATATTCGACGCGCCCGGCAGGGTGCTCGTCATGCCCGGCGGATCCTTGGCCGTGCCGCGCACGACGTTGAGCGACGGCGACGACAGGGGCCCCCGCGCGGTGGTGATCAGGTAGGGCGCCGAGCCGTCCTCGGCGATCATGAAG
>JAUXRT010000239.1 GCA_030681635.1 Reyranella sp. | reverse complement strand
TCCTCGCGCCGAACTCGCGGATGAGCTGGACCTGGCGCTCGCCGAAGCCACCCGACATCGGCACCACCGTGCAGCCCAGCCGCTCCGCGCCGTAGTGTGCGCCGAGCCCGCCGGTGAACAGGCCGTAGCCGAAGGCGTTGTGGATGATGTCGCCCGGCCGCGCGCCCCCGGCATGGAGCGAACGCGCCATCAGGTCCGACCAGGTGTCGATGTCGCCCGCCGAGTAACCGACGACCGTCGGTCGTCCCGTCGTGCCGCTGGAGGCATGCAGCCGCACGCACTGCTCGCGCGGGATCGCCAGCATGCCGAAGGGATAGGCGTCGCGCAGGTCGGCCTTCGACGTGAAGGGAAAGCGGGCGAGATCTTTTAGCTCCCGGAAGTCGTCGGGATGAACGCCCGCCGCCTGGCACTTGGCACGATACGGCGCCTGGCCTTCGTAGGTGCGGCGCAGCGTGTCGCGCAGTCGATGGAGCTGCAATGCCCGCAACTCATCGAGTGACATCTTTACTTCAGGAAAGGTCATTTTTTGTCGAACCCGAAACGTCGATAGACATAGCCCAGGCCGATCAGAGCCGCGCCCAGGCCGAGGAAGGAGAACACGCGCAGCAGGCCTTGCAGCCCGGCCATGTCGATCAGGAACACTTTTGCCACCACGATGCAGACCAGCACCATGCCGGCGTGCCGGAACGCCGCGGTATTGCGCAGGAAGCCCAGCGCCAGCAGGGCTGTCCCAAACAGCAGCCACACGATCGAATAGGCATAGAGTTCCAGCCCATCGGCCGCGAGGCCGCTGCGCTCGAAGCCGGGATCGAACAGGTGCCGGACCTCGAGCGAGACATAGACGAAGGCCAGGATCGAGGCCGTGATCTCGATGAGCAGGTCGATGCGCCGGTCGGGTTCGACCTCGATCCAGCGCCGCGCCAGCGCCGCTATCGCCGCCGGCACCGCATAGGCCAGGAACAGGCCATTGAAGATCGGCAGACGCCCGACGTCGGCCTTCTCGAATACCGGATTGGCGATCAGCACCTGCACAATGAGCACCACCGCGACAGCAAGCCCGCCACTCAGCCGCCAGGCCCAGAGCGCCACCAAGTCCTGCCGGCGCCGCGCCATCCAAAGCGCGGCCAAAGCGAAGGCGCCCCAGACCGCGACATAGAACGAGCGCTCCATGAAGCCAGCATCGGGCGTCGCCATCGAACCGGGCTGGAAGAGGCTGCGCACCTCAAGCGTTGCGAGCACGAAGGCGAGCAAGGCGACGGTCGCCTCGACCGCGCGCACCAGCCGCTCATCGCCGGTCGGGCGCAGGAACCGGAGCCCCACGGCCAGCGCCGCGATGGAAATGCCATAACCCCACAGGATCCAGTTGAAGATCGGCGTGACGCCCAACGGATACTTCAGCACCTCGGGATTGAGCACGAAGCGCACAACGACCACCGCCAGCAGCGGCCAGCACAGGAGACGCATCGCACGGAGGTCGAGCCGCGCCGCGATTGCCGCCACCGCCGCCAGTTCGACGGCATAGGCCACCGTGATCCACTCGCGGCTGAATTCCATCGGAATGGCGGCGGCGATGAAGAAGGTGACGCCGGCTGCGAGATAGCCCAGCGCCTCGGTGGCGCCGGTCATGCTCTCCCGCCAGCGGGCGAGTCGTTCGGCGGCGACCAGGAAGGGCACGGCGAGACCGACGCTGATCAGGCCCCACGGCACACCTGCCGCGGTGCCTCGCAGCACGTACCAGCAGAGCAGAAAGTGCGTGAAGGCCGCGGCCACAGACAAGGCCGCCCAGAAACCCGGCCGCCCGGCATTCCACAACAGCACGAAAGCCGCGGCGGCATAAAAGCCTCCAAAAAGGATCGTGAGCCAGGCGAAGCGATCGGCATCCCAGTCCGCCCCGGCGCCGCGCGTGGCGCCCCACCACAGCGCCAGCGCCAGGAGCGAGAGGCCCGGTCCCAGGCCCGCCGCGTACTGGAAGCGCGGCGTCCAGCGGCCGAGCGCAAGGGCCCCTGCCCCGTGAAGCGCCAGCGCCAGCCAGCCGGCTTTCTGCTGACCGCTGTCGTCGACCACCAGGCACACCAGCAGCACGCCGGTGCCGGCGAGGGCCGCCCAGACAAGTGCGACGACATCGTTCGGCGGATTTTCGCGCTCATTCATCCGCCGCCAGGTCGCCCAGACGAAGAGGCCGGCGATGGCGACGAGGAACAGCCCGACCCAATGCAACTCGCCGCCATCACGCGACGCCAGCATCCACACGACGGTCCAAAGGGCCGAGCCCGCGAGGACGCCCCAGCCTAAGGGCCACCAGCCCTTTACCCGGATGACGCCCAATGTGCCGGCGGCGATCGCCAACAGATAGCCGAACAGGACCGGCGTATTGGGCGTCTCGCTGCCGATGATCGCGGGGCTCGCGAAGCCGCCGACGAAGGCCAGGCCCGCAACGAAGATGCCGTGCCGCAGCGACACACCAATGGCAAAGGCCGTCAACGCCATGGCGCCACCGCCGGCTGCCACCTTGGAAATCATGCCGTAGAGCGCCACGGCCGAGAACAGCGCGCCGTAGAGGGCCGCGACGCCGGCGGCGGCCAGTGCCTGCGCCACGCGATCGTCGCGGGCGCGCATCTTCTCGGCACCGCCAACCAGGGCGAAGCCGAACAGCGCCGCCAGGATCACCCGCACCTCGGGCGAGAGATAGCCCTCCTCGATCGAGTAGCGGACCAGGAAGATCGCAGCCAGCGCCAGCGTGACCGCGCCCACCCACAGGAAGGCGCGCGCCCCCAGCCGCTGTTCCCAGCCGCCCTGCACCGGTTCGATCACCAGCGGCGGCGGCAGAACGGGCTCGGGTAGTGGCGCTTCCGCCACCACGACTGGTTCGACGGGCGACGGCAGTGGTTCGACGATGGGCTCTGCGACGGGCTCGAAGGGCGGCGGCAGGGTCTCGCCTAAAAGACTCTGCCGCTTGAGCAACATGACCTCTGCAGCGAGCCGCTCGTTGGCCTGGCGCAGCCGCGAGGTGCGGGCCAACGCCACGATGGCGATGATCGGCGTGCCCAGCGCCCAGGCGACGGCCAGCAGACCGAGGAGGATCTCTTCCACGGAAGTCGCGCTGCCCGTCGCCTTCTTCGTTTACTCCGCCGCGACGCGGGTCGGCTGGCGGACGAAGGCGGCGCGGTTGTCGCGCGCGACGACGCCGCGCTTCACCACCATGCGATGGTTCTCCTTGCGGGCGGCGCGCTTGATGTCGGCCAGGGCATCGCCGTCGCACAGCACGAGATCGGCGCTGTTGCCTTCCTTGATGCGGCCCTGGTCGGCCAGGCGCATCAGATCGGCCGCACTTGCGGTGGAGAAGAACAGCGAATCGCGGGCCGAGATGCCGATGTCGCACATATATTCGAGCTCTCGCGCATTCTCGCCGTGGCGATTGTGCGGCGTGCCGGCATCGGTGCCCATCGCGATGCGGCCGCCGGCCTTATAATACATCTTGGTCGCTTCGATGTGGCGGTCGTAGACGCGGCGGCTCTTCTCGATCACGTAGTCGGGGATCGAGCGGTCGCCGTCGTCGTAGCCCTTCAGGATGTTCTTCACCGCGGCCAGCGTCGGCACCAGCCAGACGTTGCGCTCCTTCATCTCGCGGCAGCATTACTCGTCCATGAAGATGCCGTGCTCGATCGAATCGATGCCGCCGCGCACGGCATTCAGGATGCCAAGCGCGCCCTGGGCATGGCTGGCGCAGCATTTGTGGAAGCGATGCGCCTCGCTGATGCCGGCCTTCATCTCCTCGGCCGAATAGTGGGCGTCCTCAGGATTGACGCCCTGGGTCATCACGCCGCCGGTCGCCATGATCTTCACCAGGTCGGAGCCGGCATGGACCTGCTCGCGCACCGCCTTCACAACCTCGTCGATCCCGTCGGCGACGCGGCCAGTGCGGTTGCCGTGGCCGCCGGTCATGCAGATCATGCGGCCGGCGCAGCGCATGGTCGGGCCCAGGAACTTGCCGGCGTTGAAGGCGTCGCGCAGCGCGAACTCGATGTAGTCCTTGCCGCCGCAGTCGCGCACCGCGGTGATGCCGCCTTCGAGGGTGCTGCGCATGTATTCCATGCCGCGCACCGCGATCTGGGCAGCGCTGAGGCGATCCTGCGCCGCACCGGGATTGCCCTCGGCGCCGGACAGTGAATGGACGTGGCAGTCGATGATGCCGGGGATCAGCGTGCCCTCAGACGTATCGACCCGGTCGCCGGCGAAGCCGGCGAATTCGCCCTGGGTCGCCACGCGCTTGATCTTGCCGCCCTCTTCCAGAACCGCCTGACCGTCCAGAACCTTCTCGCCGTCGAACAGACGGCCACCGACATACAACGTGGCCATGGCCAAACTCCCAATTGAAACGTGACCCGACTTTGCCTCCACGCCCGCCGCGCGGCAAGGACCAGCGCCGGGCCCGTTCCATGAGCCGAACTTGTGCGGCAAAGCGCACGGCAGCGGCACAAACCGGCCGGCAGATTTTCGGCTTTGGAACCGCCCCAAAGCCAAAAGATACGGGCATTCTCGCGCGGCGGTGGGCACACCTGAATGCCACGTGTGTTGTGCCCAGAGTTGTGCCCGGAGTGGCGTCTCGGGCTTGTTTCCTTCATCTGACGACCGTCCTTCACCCGATCCTGGCCGGTGCGCCGGTTGGCCCGCGTCCTTGGTGCCGCTTCGGACGGTCTCGCGAAGCAGCGGCTCATCGTTTTAGACACTCCACGGGTCAGGACCCCCGGCGGCGACCTGGCGCTTGCTGCGCGCACCCGTGGACGGCCACGGGAGGTCCTTGCCGGAACAAACAAAAAAGGCCGGCGCAAGAAGCGCCAGCCTATGGAAAAATCATGCCAGAACCTGCTGAACTTGTCGAATCAGGAACGACTCTCAATCGACCAGCGGCATCACTTCCGCCGCGAAGCGTTGCAGGCGTTCTATGCTCTCGGCCGTGGACTGGCCGCGGAAGTCGAAGATCAGCTCGTGCACGCCTGTGGCCGCGAACGAGCGGATGTCGCCCGCGATGTCCTGGGCTCTGCCGGAGAAGCTGCGGCGGGCGCCGCCGCGATCGGGAATGCCGGTGTCGTAGAGCGGCGCCTTGTAGGAGATGGTGAGAGCCGCGAAATCACGCCCCTCTGCCTCGGTCATCTGCTTCAGCGTCGCCAGATGCGCGCGCATTTCCTCGGGCGGCAGCGGCGAGGCGGCCACGGCGCCGACCGGGTGCCAGCCGTTGCCGTGCCGCGCGGTGCGGCGCAGCGCGGCGCGCGAATGGCCGCCGACCCAGATCGGCGGATGCGGCTTCTGCAGCGGCAGCGGCTCGCAGCGAATGTCGGTGTAGCTATAGAACTGGCCGGCGAAGCTGGCGGGCGACGTCGTCCAGAGCTGCTTGAAGATCGTGAGCCACTCGTCGGTGACGGCACCGCGCCGGTCGAAATCGGGGCTGTCCAGCGCCTCGAATTCTTCCTTCAGCCAGCCGACGCCGACACCCAGCGTGACGCGGCCGCCGGACAGGACATCGAGCGACGCCACCATCTTCGCCGTCAGCACCGGGTTGCGATAGGGCAGTACCAGCACCGATGTGACGAGCCGAAGCTTTTCCGTGGCACCGGCCACGACGCCCAGGATGGAGAAGGTTTCGAGCGCATCGCCGCCGCTCGGGTGCTTGCGGTCCAGCGTGTAGGGATAGGCCGAGTCGCTCTCGACCGGGAAGACGATGTGATCCGCGATCATGGCCGAGTGGAGCCCCAGCCGCTCGCCTTCGCGTGCCAACGCGAGGACGCCCTCGCGGGTCGCGGTGGGACCGCGGGTGGGGAGATAGAAACCGTAACGCATAGGGTGTGTGTCCTTGCTCAAGCGGATCGGCAACCTAGCCAATTCAGCGGAGCTCGGACAGAACCGTGGCAACGAGGTCCTGGACCGGCGCAGCAGAATCGAGTCGCAGCACCGGCGCCGGCTGCGAAGCCATCCATGCCTCGTGACCGATCAGGCTCCGTTGCTCCGGGCCTGCCGAGTCGTAGGCTGCCGCCCACTTGAAGAAGTCGACACTGGCGGCAGCCATGTCGCCCTCCCCTTCGATCCGCGCGCCATACCTCGCGGCTTGCCGCCGCCGCAGCCGGGCCATGCGTACCGACGGCTCCAGATGCAAGAAGACAACGAGGTCATAGAACGGCTCCAGCGATGTCGCCCATCCGACGGCCGAGCCTGAAAAGACCCATCGACCTGCGACCGGAAGAGACTGAAGCAAGAGTGCCTGTCTTTCATCTCTCGGACGACGTGTCGTGAAAGGCGGATCAGTGGGTAGCCAAAAGAGAGAGTCGGCATCGATGTGCGGATGCCCGAGACGTTCGGACAGCGCTACGCCGAGTGTCGATGTGCCAGAGCCGGACGCCCCGACAATGTGGATTCGAGCCATTGCCCAACAATCCGAGACGGAAACACTTCCGTCAAACGTCCCGGCCGGCGATGACCGTCGCGCAGTAAGATCAACGCTCCGGCAGGAGCTTCTCCATCAGCAGGCACGGCAGCACCAACCCTGGCTCGATCTCCCATTGGTGGGACGCCGATACCGTGTACCTAAGCGCCTCGTAGAAAAGGCGGGCATTCACGCTGGCGATCAGACGAAGGTCCTTCCGCCCCGCCGCTGACGCGCTATCCTCGACCTTTGCCATCAGGCGCCTGCCCGCACCATGCCGAGCACGATCTGGTGACACGAAAACCGCGCGCACCCACGCGACGGATGGGCTCCGTGCGTCGGGGCGCCAGCCGCCGACCGCGATCAGACCCGAAGGGCCCTCCCCGACCAGGAAGGCACCGCCATTGTCCAACAAGGTCAAAGCATCCGCGGCCTGCCAGCGGGCCCATGCCGTGGTTGCCGCCGCGCCATAACTCGCCTCGGCAAGAGTGACGATCGCCTCACGCTGCAACGCCGATATCGCCGGCAAGTCGTCCGGCCGCGCGGCGCGGATCAACATCTCGACCTGCTAGCGGCCGGCAATGCGTTGGCCACACCCCAGTGGATCGGCCGGCCCTTCGGAGCCCGGGCCGCCGCCCAGCGCCTTCAGCCGCTCGATCTCGCTGTCAATGCCGACGATGTGCGGGTTCCATTTGCGCGCCAGCTCGAAGGCCGCGACCGCGCGGGCATTCTCGCCCATCTCGGCGCGGATCATGCCGAGACCCGAATAGGCGCCGAAGTGGCGCGGCTCGCGCTTCACCGTCTCGCAGATGTCGGCGAGCGACGCCGTGAAATTTCCCATCAGCCAATAGGCGGTGGCACGCTTGTTCCACGCCTCCGACAGATCGGGCGCCGTCTCGATCAGCTTCGTGAAGGTCTCGACCGAGTTCTTGAGCTGTTGCTGCTGCATCTCGGCGATGCCGTGCATCATCACCGCGCGCTGCCGCTGGTCAGGCACCATCGTCCACTGCTCCCAGATCGCCGCCTCGAGCGACCGGATGGCGACCGGATCGGTGGCGCCCTGCAGCTTGGCAAAGAGTGTGTCGAGCACGGTCCCGCTCCCGGCGTTCTGCGCCATGACGTTGACGCCCAGCATCAGGCCCAGCAGGGCAGTCAGGCAAGAGCGAAGAATACGCCTGGCGAACGCCTCACCCTGAGGAGCACGCCGCAGGCGTGCGTCTCGAAGGGCGAGGCGCCACACGTTTCCGCGGTAAGAGCGTCCTCGATGCACGGGAGCAGCCTCCTCGTCCCTTGCCCACCCTTCGAGACGCGCCCCTTCGGGCCGCTCCTCAGGGTGAGGTGGTATTGAATGCCGCCGGTTTCGGACCTCCGGTCGCCCAGTCGAGCAGCTCCACCGTATGGGCCATCGGTATGCCGGTGGCTGAGGCGATATTGCCGATGCAGCCGAAGTTGCCCGACGCGATCACGTCGGGCCCGATGCTCTCGATGTTGGCCACCTTGCGGTCGCGCAGGCGGCGCGACAGCTCGGGCTGCAGCACCTGGTAGGTGCCGGCCCAGCCGCAGCAGAGATGGCCCTCGGGCACGTCCTTCACGACGAAGCCCGCGTCGCGCAGCAGCTTCTTCGGCAGTGTGTCGAGCTTCTGGCCGTGCTGCATCGAGCAGGCCGAATGATAGGCGACGGTGAGCGGCTGCGGCACCACGTTGCTCAGGCCAACCTCGGCCACGATCTCGGTCACGTCCCTGGCCAGCGCCGCCACCTGCTTGGCCTTCTCGTGCCAGACCGGATCGTCGATCAGCATGTTGCCGTAGTCCTTGACCGTGGTGCCGCAGCCCGAGGCGTTGATCACGATCGCATCAAGACCGGCGCCGTCGATCTCGCGCAGCCACGCGTCGATGTTGCGCTTGGCGAGTTCGATCGCCTGCTCGTTCTTGCCGACATGCAGCACCGAGGAGCCGCAGCAGCCCGAACCGGCGACATTCACGACCTCGATATCGAGCCGGGTCAGCAGCCGCACCGTGGCCTCGTTCACCTCGGGCGCCAGCACCTGCTGACCGCAGCCCGGCATCAGCGCCACGCGCTTGCGCTGGAGGCCCTGCGCCGGGAAGACCTGCGGCCGGTCGACCGGCGACGGCGTCGGCACCTTGTCCGGCACGGCTTCGAGCATGGCGCGCAGCCGGCGCAGGAAGGTGGCGCCGCCGGGATCGGCGCTGGTCGCCGGCAGCAGCGGCGCCAGCGGCTTGGCGAGCCGGCCCAGCACCATGGCCCAACGGAAGGCCACGGGACGCGGCATCAGGTAAGCCAGCAGGCTCCGCATGAAACGGTCGGAGGCGGAGCGCGTAAAAGTCGTCTCGATGTGATGCCGGCCGTGATCGACCAGATGCATGTAGTTCACGCCCGACGGGCAGGTCGTCATGCAGGAGAGGCAGGAGAGGCAACGGTCGATGTGGCGGACTTCCTTCGCTGTCGGCGCGCGGTCATCCTCGATCATCGACTTGATCAGGTAGATGCGCCCGCGCGGCGAATCGCGCTCGTCGCCCAACAACACAAAGGTCGGGCAGGTCGCCGTGCAGAAGCCGCAATGCACGCACTTGCGCAGGATGTCGTTGCTGCGCGCGGTCTCGGGATCGGCAAGCTGGGCCAGGGTGAAGTGGGTTTGCATGAAAACGCTACTTCAGATCGAAATTGGACGCCGCTAGCCGCCTATTGAGCCGCAGACTGTCTGAATCACTTAGGATTTGCTCAAGGCCTATCGCTTGAGCCTCGCTCGTCAAGAAGTCGGCCAACTGACGATACGCACGAACTGCCGAAACCATGTGTTCATCGCCAAAAATTGACTTCATCAGAGAACTTCTAATGTCCTGCCATTGAGCCGTGGCCATCCAAATCACGAGCTGTCGATCAAGTTCGAATGCGGGGCGTGCAGGGTTGGGAGAGATAGTGAGCGAGAACACGTATGATCCGCCGCCTTCGCGAGGGAGCACGAGGCCGTTCTGATAACGCTCGAAGATCCGAAGACATATTATTCGTGCCTGCTCATGAAGTTGTCGTTCTAACAACTCCTGAATCCCCATGAATGTGTCCCGTCGAGCATGTTGTTCCGTTGCCTCGATGGACTTTGCCTGCTTAGCGGCCTCGTCGGCCAGCCGAGCCATTTCGACCTTCTGCAGCGCAAGCTGCTCTCGGGTCGCCGCAAGCTCTTTCCGCTGCAGTTCAAGTTCCTCGCCTTGCTGGAAGTAGCTGACAATCAACCAAATGAAAGCGAGCGCGCCGGCGACGCCAGATAGCCACTGGCCGAAGTCCGGTAGGCTCGCTGCTAATGGATTCTTCCCGACTACGATTACGTTCGCACCGGCAGCGACGGCAACCAGGGACGACAAACCGACGGCCAACAGAAGCCGACGCTTCTTTCCCGTCTTCTCGTGTTCAGGTGTCATATCCGGTCACATACCTCGATCGCGCAACTCGAGTCGCGTCGTGGTCCGCTTGATGAACTTGGCCAATTCGATCGTTGTTCTCTCCAGATCGTAGAGACTCTGGAGGTTCATCCATGTTTCTGCGCTGATGCCAAGAGCATGCTCAAGCCGGAGTGCAGTTTCCGCGGTGACCTTCCGCCTGCCACGAACGATGCTCCTGACCTGCGTTTGCGACAATCCCGTCGCCCGTGCCAATCGCCCCGATGAAACGCCCGCCGGCTCCATGAACTCGTCGTGGAGGATGCTGCCGGGATGCACAGGCTTGATCTTGCGCTTCATGTTCCGATTTCAGTCAACGACTTCCCAATTCTTCCTGTCGTTCCGATCAAAGTCGAGGGAGGCGAATCGGAATGAAGGAACCTTGCCTGCGCATAAAAGGTCCCTCCACTCCGCTTCGCTCCGGTCGGGACGACGGAAGGCATCTAGCCCATCCGTCCCGGGTTGAAGAGGCGCTTGGGGTCGAAGCTCTCCTTTACGCGCGAGGCGAGCGCAGCCAAGGCCGCCGGCTGTGGCTGGAACACCGGCACGGAGGCGCGCACAGCTTCGGTGGCGCGAATCAGCGTGGCGTGGCCGCCTTTGGCTCCGATGGCGCCGCGCACGATGGCATGATCGGCATCGGCGCTGGGCGGAAGCGCCAGCCAGATGAGGCCGCCCGACCAGTCATAGAATGTCTCGGCCGCCGGACGCTGCGCCTTGATGCGGGCCACGATGGCCGGTCCCTCGGTCGGCGGGCAGGAGATCTTCCAGACGACGCCGTCGGGGGTGGCCTTGAGCGGCGCCACGTCGCGCACTTCGCGCCAGAAGGAGCGGCTTTCGAGCGTGCCCAGCTCTTCCATCCGGGCGCCTGTTTCGGTCAGCAGCTCGCGTAATGCCTTCAGCCGCGCCTCGACCGAGGGCGCCACGCCTTCGATACGGAGCGCCGTCCTGCCCGGCAGATGGGCAGCGCCGGAGACTTCATGCGGGCTGCCCAGCGCGGCGCACATGGCCTTCACCGCCGCGTCGTCGGCAAGGCCCAGGAGCATCAGCGTGCGGGTCTGGTCGGGGGCGGGCAGCACCTTCACCGACACCTGGTCGAGCACGGCGAGCGTGCCCCAAGAGCCCGCGAGCAATTTGGAGAGATCGTAGCCGGTGACGTTCTTCATCACCTTGCCGCCGGACTTGAAGATCTCGCCGCGGCCGTTGACGCCGCTGAAACCCAGCAGGTGATCGCGCGCGGCGCCGGCTGACAGTCGCCGCGGCCCGGCGAGATTACCCATCACCGCACCGACCAGCGTCCCCTGCCCGGCTTCGCGGCCGAGGAGCGGGCCGAGATCAGGTGGCTCGAAGGCCAGCATCTGGTTGCGTTGTGCCAACAGCGCCTCGACGTCGCGCATCGGCGTGCCGGCGCGCAGCGTGACGACCAGTTCCTCAGGGGCGTAGTCGACGATGCCGCTGATGCCGGAAAGATCGAGCACCTGGTCGCAAGTCATCGGCCTGCCGAGTGCGATCTTGCTGCCTTGGCCGCGCACGTCGAGCGTCTTGCCGTCGTTCAGCGCCCATTCCACCGCCTGTCGCAATTCCTCCGGCGACCGCGGCTTGATCGTGCCCGCCATGTTCAGAACCGCGGGATGTCGGGGAAGGGCAGTTTGTTGTGATGTACCACAACGCGGCCTAGCTCGGCGCAGCGGCGGAGCTGGGGAAAGACCTTGCCGGGATTGAGCAGATGGTCGGGATCGAAGGCGCATTTCACGCGCATCTGCTGGTCGAGGTCGATTTCGGTGAACTGCACGCCCATCAGGTCGCGCTTCTCGATGCCGACGCCGTGCTCGCCGGTCAGCACGCCGCCGACGCGCACGCAGAGCCTCAGGATATCGGCGCCGAACTCCTCGGCGCGGTGCAACTCGTCGGCGTCGTTGGCGTCGAACAGGATCAGCGGATGGAGGTTGCCGTCGCCGGCATGGAAGACGTTGACCACACGCAGGCGATGCTTCTTCGACATCTCGCGCATCTCGGCCAGCACCTCGACCAG
>JAUXRT010000226.1 GCA_030681635.1 Reyranella sp. | reverse complement strand
CGGCTCGGCCCGCGCCGGCTTCGAGCTGATCGAGGACCGCGGCGCCGACTACAGCCGCCTCGCCGTCACTCCGCGGATCAGGGACGCGGGCTGGAACGGCGGCTCGCTGCTCGCCCGCCCGAACAAGGACTGGGCCAAGCTCGACCTCGGCAACCTCAACGGCTCGATCTCCTTCGACGGCAAGGTCGTGCGCGAGGGCCATTCCGGCGACGTGCTGGGCCATTGCTACAATTCCCTGGCCTGGCTCGCCAACAAGCTCGGCGACCACGGCAAGACGCTGAAGAAGGGCATGATCGTCTCGACCGGCAGCATGGTTGCCTGCCAGTTCGTGCCGCCCGGCAGCACCGCCACCGGCAGGATCGAGGGGCTGGGCGAGGTCACGCTCAAGTACGAGCTGCCGCGCTAGCCCGAGGGGCCTTTTCCGGACACCATCTGTCTGGAATCTGTCTGTCTGGAAATTCAGAAAGCGCCGGCCGGCTTGGACTGAACGATTCTTTTCGACTCAGGCCCGAATCGCGGGCCTGTCTGATAATTCGGTTCTGCCCGAACAACTTGTGACACCAAGAACGACTGCGGCGTTTGTGTCAGAAGTTGTTCGGAAGTTGTCCGCTCCACACGGATCTAGAGTCCCCTGTAACCAGCAAAACCCTTCCAGGGGTCGAAGAGGCCGATGGGGGCACGTGGCATCACGCGAGTTGGCCCTCAGGGCGGGGGTTACCCCGCCCACTGCAGTGGGCTGGCCAGGGTTTCTCCCGGCTTTTTACGCCGAGCGGCCGGAGTGACCTTCCAGAGGCTCGACTGGTTATTGCGTCCCGCACAAGACGGTCGGGTCGGACGGGCATGACCGGCGGAACGATCCGCAGCACAGGACCCCCAGCGTGACTCTCGTCACGTGGAGCAAGTGCCGGGCAAGTGAGCGGACGGCTCAGCCTTTGAAGGCAGGCTTCGTGCGACGATAGCGAAAACATAGGGCAATTCCGGCTGAACCTGTGAATCGCCGATTGCAAATCAGCATCGCGGATTCCACCGAGCTGCTAGCAATGCTAGCGGGACCTTGGTGAGATGCTACGACCTCGCCGGCCGCGTCACCGGCGTCAGCAACACCAGCACTGCCATCGCGTCCATCGCCACGCCCGGCAGCAAGATCAGGCGATGGCCGTCGGTCAGGAAGCAGCGCCGCCGGAAACCGCGACCGCAGACCGTGAGCTCGGCGACGGGATGGAAGTGGCCGGGCACCTCGCCCGTCACCCGCCCGAACTGCGCCTCGTAGTGGCGCAAGAGGCGTGCTTCGTCGATACTCGCGACAACTATCCACGGTATTGAAGGCGCCCCCATCGGCACCGGAGAATCAAGATGTAGTTGCCAGGGATGTTCCCGCACGATGGGATGGTAACTTGTGCAGCAATGCAACTTAGAGTTATCGTGGAGATATTGTCAGCGTGTCTTCAGCTCAAGCGGCACTTTTCTCCTAACCAAACTCCTTGCTGCTCAGAACGGCTCCATATCCAGACGGAGGGGGCGATGTTACGAGTAAGCTTACTCGGGACGTTCGGCATCGCTTTGGACGCGAATCCGATTCGACTGAACTTTGGCCCATCGGGTCAGCGGATGGCTGCCTGCCTCTTCGCGTTTTCAGGCCGCCCCCATCTGCGCGAACGCCTCGCGGACATGTTCTGGCCGGAAATGAACTGCGACAGATCGCGGGCGGCCCTGAACTCCGCCCTGTGGCGGTTGCGCAAAATTCTCGCTGCCGAGCCGAAGAGCGACGGTGGCCGGAATTTGAGAACGGTGGGATCTCACGTCGTTCTCGAACCGGCGTCCTGGCTCGATGTCGATTCCCACAAGATCGACGCACTGTGTCACGCGCCCAACGGCTCCGTGAGTGCTGGAGGCGACGTCACGTTCAGACGGGAGCTGCAGGCGATGATCGATCGCTACAGAGGGCCTCTTCTCGAGGATGAAGAAGCTCAGATCTTTACCGAGGAGCGGGAACGCATTCATGCGAACTTCGTCAAGATCGCGCAGACCCTCATCGGGGCGTATGTCGCAAACTGTGCCTACGAGAGCGCCATCAACGTCTGCCGGCGCGTGCACTTCCTCGACCCCTACCGGGAACTTATCGTCAGGTGCCTGCTTGTCTTGCTCGTTCTCAACGAGCAAAGGGCCGAAGCCGTGAGGCTTTACGAAAGTTGGAAAAAGTCGCTTCGGTCTGACCTCGGCGTCGAACCGATGCCTCGAACGGCTGAACTTATCCTGACCATCCGTTCTCTTTCCAATGTCCAGCAGATCGATGGCCTGCGCAATTCGGTGTCCGCCGAGCTCAGCGCGGCCTGAAGCATCCCGCACGCCTTGACCGCGTCAATGCGGCAATGGCGTCGAAGAATGGAGAAGCAAATTAAGAGTCGCGAGGTGATCGAACATCTCTGCGATGTCGGATCCGGGAATTTCCTGGTCGGAATGCACCGCTCGCTGGACTTCGCGTCCAAAAGCCTCGGGTGAGATGCCGCGCCGCCCCGCCTCCAGCGCCACGGCCGCAAGAGGGTTGAGATGGACGATTTGCGGAACACCCGCCTGCGTTATGAAGAAGGCGAATTGTCCGACCCCTTCGCCACGACCGACGAGTGACGTCGCGTGGAGATGCTCGAAGGTATCGATCTTCACCGTCGGATTCGTGAAATAGCGTCCCGGCCCCGCGTCCTGCGGCAGCGACGGCCGGGTTTGCACCGCCTGAAGGCGGCGAACCTCGTCCTTGAGTTCTTCCCAGCGCAGCGCCTCCTCCACGACCTCGTCAAGGACATTTCTCGACTGACAGAACTCCCGGAGGAAGCAGATGTACTGCCGTATTGTCCCGTAGAAAATCCGGCTTCGCGGCTTGTTGTCGGCCGCGTTCTTCGTTTCCACCCATTGCGACCAGGAAACGAGCATGTCGTACGACGCAACCCCTCGCTTCAGCAGCAGGGCGACCAGATCCCGCAGCGCATTGATGATCGGCAGATACTCCTCTGCTGCCCTGATGACGCCGAGGCCGACGTCATCATATGACCGCAGGCGCGAGTAGCGGGTGAAGACCTCGAAATGCTCTTCCATGAAGGAGCAGTTCTCGTCATGAGACCGGTCCGACACCGGAAAATCGATGAAGAAGGGATCGAACACCAGCTGCGGCAGGATCTTGTCGAAATGGGCGCTACCGCGATAGGGCCCAAACCCGAACAGATGAACGGTGGTCCGGTCAGACCCGAGGTACTCATGCGCCTTGTCGAGCGTTCCACGAAGATTCGTCGAGCTTTCTCCGGGAAGCCCGACGATGAAGCCGACCGTTGCGCCGATGCCCTCGTCCAGCACCTTCTTGATAACTCGATCTGCTTCGCCGAGGTCAAGGTTCTTGTCTATTCTGGCCTGCATCGACGCAGTGCCGGCTTCCACCCCAAAGTAGATGTCGCGGCAGCCGGCCTTCTTCAGCCAGTGAATTTGTTCGTCGTCGATCGTGTCCGTTCGTGAACTGCATGTCCACGTGACACCGATATTGGCCGCATGAAGGGCCTGGCAAAAGCGTAGAACCCAGCGCCGATCGGTCGTGAACAGGTCGTGCGTGAAGTTGAAATCCGTGCGCCCATGCCTGTCTCGGAAATATTCCAATTCGGCAATTATGCGTGCCGGACTCTTGATCCTGTGACGACGCTTCCAATACGGCGCCGTCACGCAAAAGTTGCATTTGAAGGGGCAGCCTCTGCCTATCTCCACCCAGACGGCATCTTCAGGGGAGACGTCGATCACCGACAAATCCGGAAATGGCAGTGTATCAAGGTCCGCTATCAGAGGGAGTTCGTCGCTGACGCGAACGTTTGATCCCGCGCGATAGGTCAGATTGTGAGCCTTCTCCAATGGCCGTTTGCCCGCCAGGCCCTCCAGGAATTCCGGAAACGCCACCTCACCCTCGTTTCGGACGATGTAGTCCACCGCGTCGAAGCGGCGGATCGTCTCGTAGTGGTTGGTCGAGGCGCAAACGCCGCCGAGGGCGGTGATGGCGCTCGGTCGCTGCTTCTTGATCTGGCGGCATATCTGAATGAGGTGATGGTAGGAATCGCACTCGGTCATGAAGCCGATGACATCGGGGTTCTGCTCAAGCAGCCACTCGGCGGTGTCCTCGTAGAACGAATGCTCGGGGCGGACGATCTGGCCGTTCAGCGCCTTGTTGATGTCCGCTACGCCGACATCGAACGAGGGCTTCGCCGCCCCGACCAGCGAGAGCAGTCCCATCGGCACGAACGTCTGGGCGAGCGGTCGCTGCAGCGTCGCGGATTGCGCTTCGTGCTCGGCTAGGTAATAGGCATGATTGAGATGAGGACTCGTCACGAGAACGGTTTTCATGGGCATTCCCTGTTCGCGCCAAGGCCTGCCGCTTGCTTCCCGGCCTCGTCCCTCACCGCGGCAATGACATGGTCGAAATCCTTTTCCGCCAGGAAGGGGTTCCCAAGCACAGCGCGCAGATAGACGCTGCCGCGCACCTTGGTCGACGACAACAGCGGTCGGCCCGTCATCCGGAAGAGTGAGCGCTGTGTCTCGGTGTTGACCCGGTTATCGACCTCGTCGCCACAGCCTCGTCGGTATCTGAAGCAGACGATATTGGTATCGGGGTCGGTCAGAACCTCGAAGTCGTTACACCTCGACAATTTCAGGGCAAACGCCCGGCTGAGGTCGATGCCATGATCGACGAGCGCGGCATAGCCGCTCGTTCCAAAATGCCTGATCGTCATCCACAGCTTGAGGGCATCGAAACGGCGCGAGCCCTCGAAATGCCGATTCCCGGCATCGAGGCATTCGTCGTCCTTCAGGGCGTACTCGCTGTGGAATTCCAGCGCCGCATCGGCGTCGCGATCCCGCAGCAGCAGCGCGCCGACGGCATACGATACGTACATGGACTTATGTGGATCCCAGGATATCGAATCCGCAGTGCGCCAGGCCTCGGCGGCCGCCCGATGCCGCGGCGATAGACACAGCATGCCACCATGAGCAGCATCGACATGACACCAGCCGCCGAAGAGCGCGGCCGTCTCGACGAATTCTTCCGACGGTTCGATAGAGCCAGCATTCGTGGTGCCCGCCGTGCAGACAAAGAGGAAGGGAAAGCGCCCCGCTCCGGCCTGTCGCAACGCGGCTTCACGCACTGCACCGGGAAGCAGTCGCCCCTGGGCGTCCGTCTCGACCCTGACGAGGGCGCCTTGCCCAAGCCCGAGAAGGGACACCGCCTTCTGAAGCGAGAAATGAGCCTGATCACTGGCAATCACGCACAGATCGGACGGAACGTGCGAATGCTCGCGTGCGCGGGTCAGGGCGAGGTAGGCGGCCAACAAATTGCTCATCGTTCCGCCGGACGTCAGCAGGCCCGTCGCCTGCTCGCCGAAGCCGACGCGCCGACAAAGCCAGCGCACGACCTCACGCTCGATCAGGGCCGCCGCCGGCGCTTCCTCCCAAATGAACGCGCATTGATTGAGCGCGCCGATGACCGCATCACCAAGAACGGACACAGTCGATGGAGGGGGATGCATATGCGCCATCGCCAATGGATGCCGGTTGTTGACCGCATACCTCACAACCTTGCGACCTACCTCTTCGACGACCTCCGCAAGCGGAGCGCTGTTCTCGTCGCTGAGTTCGAAGTCGACATGCTCCGAGGGCGTCGTCAGCGGCGCAGATAGACCGTAGACTTGTCCCAGCAGTTCGTGGAGATGCGCTACCTCGACGCTCGAAGAGTGCAACGGGCGAAAACTCTCACGATAATTCTCAATAGACATTGCCCATCTCCGATCTGAGGCGATCGGTCCGCAATCTCAAATCTTCCTTCTCGAACTCCGATGCGCCGCAGCCGGTCAGCTCGCCGTTGAGGATGAGCGACATCACCGGACACCGATTCGCACAAAAATATTCCTTGCCGCTGTAGGGGCAGGTATTGCAGACGCCAAAGTGCTCCCAAAGTATGCTTCTCATTTCCTGGAACGACTCGCTCCACAATTTGGAGAACGGCCTTTCACGCACGTTTCCCGCGGCGAACGTGCCTGTCGCGGCACTTGATACGCACGGGAACACTTCGCCGTCCGCTGCGATGTATGCGATCGAGCGAGAGCAATGCTCGCGCTTCGTCATGTACATGAGAGACATTGCATAATTGAAGAACTTGCTTACGCAAGCGCCGATCTCTTTGTCTTTTTCCCCCTCGAACCGCTTCTGCATCATGAACAGGGATGCCGAGGCAGCGGCGTCCTCCTTTCGCAACATATGAGTATCCAGGTTCTTCAGCCCTCGCCCCAGCGGATTGAAGGTGACGGTACGGAACACGATGTCCCGCTCGATGCACCAGTTCAGCAAAGTCTCGAGTTCGTGAATGTTCGCTCTGGAAATGACGGTGGAGATCGAGCAGGGAACGCCCTGGGTCATCGCGAGAGAAAGCTTTTCGGCCATGAGCGGGAAGGTCGAGCGTCCGCCACGAATGGCATGATGCGCGTCGATGCCGTCGACACTGAGTGTCATGCGGGCTTGTTCGCGTGGAAAGCGCTCCAGGAGCGCAGGTGTCAGATAGCTGCCGTTTGTGACGACCGCGATTACAAAACCCAATTCAGCGGCGATCTGCAGAATGTCCGGGAAATCCTTGCGAGCATAAGGTTCGCCGCCGGCAAAAACGACGGAGTGGGTACCGAGAGCCCGCAAGTCGTGCAGTATGGTCACGATTTCGGCGAACGAGAGTTCATTCTTTCTCGGCTTGCCTGCATCTATGTAGCAATGCGTGCAGGTCAGATTGCACTTCCGGGTGACTTCGAACCAAACGATGAGCGGACTTCTCAGGTGGAAGTCCCTGGCCGCGCTGAACTCCTTCAGCCGGAATGGCTCGAGTTCTTCGGGGCTTTTCGCAGTCCCCAGATAGGGAGCGGCTTTCGGCGTATAGAGATCGATCTTGCCGTCCGGGAAGACGACGAGATAACCAAAGTCTTCTTTGGAATACCGGAGAGCATTCATTTGCGTGTCCAAGACCGGAGATTCGATGTGTCTCGAGCTGCGATGTTGTGTTGCTGGTCGCAGAGTAGACGTCTCTTGTGATCTCGAGTTACTTCGCGGTGCCGACCTGAATTGAAGCCGGCGATACTCTATCGCCGACCACTTTGACCTTGAGTTCCACCGTTCCTAGTGCTCCGTGCTCGGCCCAGAATTTCTGGATCGCTCGCTTCTGATCGTCGGTGAGTATCAAATCGAGGGCGTGCATTTGTTTGGTTGAGACTTCGGCCATGTGATCCTCCGTTGTGACTAGCGACCAGCAACACATTCACCAGAAAAATTCGACGCCACCTCTTTGGCCCAGCAGCTCACATCGGAGTGAGGCATCTGGACCTGCCGAATGGCGGGCCCTCGAGGTTGGCAAGCAGTGATCCAAAGTCTTCTCGATTTCGGCTATCGCGCAGCTATAGCGTGAGGAAATCAACGTTCGGCCATCGTCCTCTTGCCCACGGAGCCGCGCCAAATCGACGTCACGTTCCTTGCACGCGCGCTCGTGTTGGGCCGTCGGAATCGAAAATCGAAAATCGTCGCCTCCCCCCGAACAAGAGGGAAGATGCGGGATGGCCATATTGAAATACTGCCGGATCCGTCGCTGCCCAATTACTTAGGCATCTCAGCGTTCTCGCTGACAAATCACCATAAAGTCACGGACAAATCTCACAAACGCGAAATTCCGACGTCGACCGCCGGCCTCATCGAGCCCCCGCCGCATCCGGCCTGAGCTGCCGCCACGACAACCGCCGCACCGCATCACGTCCGACCAACAGCGCGTCGTAGTCGTCGGGGAATAGTTGCGCGATGGCGGGATCCCGCGCGTTGAGGCCGCCGGCATAGGCGCCGAAGGCCGGCAGGATGAGGCGATGGCCGTCGGTCAGGAAGCAGCGCCGCCTAAAACCGCGGCCGCGCACCGTCAGCGCAGCGACGGGATGGAAGTGGCCGGAGACCTCGCCGCTGACCGGCCCGAACTGCGCCTCGTGGCGGAACACCAGCGGCGGCTCATCGATCTCCTCCGCGACCTCGCCCCACCCCGCCGGCGGCGGTGCGGGATCGTGGTTGCCGGCGATCCAGACGAAGCGCGTGCGCGCCGTCAGGCGCTCGATTTCTAGTCGGTCGTCGCGGGCCAAGCGCTCGACCGCCGCGCGATCGTGGAAGGAATCGCCCAGGCACACCACCGTCGCGGGTTTTAGCGCGTCGATCAGCTTGGCGAGCGCCGCCAGGGTCTGGCGCGTGTCGTGGCGCGGCAGGAGCTTGCGGGCGGCGACGGCGTAGGAGGACCCCTTCTCCAAGTGGAGGTCGGCCACGGCCAGCAGGCGGCGCGCCGGCCACCAGAGCGCGCCCTGGGGCAGCGCCTGCAGGGTCTCGCCGGCGCATTCGAAGTCCAAAGCCGTCATGGGCAGCCAAAGGTCAGGCGGCGCCGGAATCTCGCCACAAGTTCACGCCAAGTCATGGCGCGCACGATTGACCGGCCCAGACCCCGTGCGCAAGGTGCCGCCATGCGTTCCATTGTGAGTTTCCTCTTCGCTGCCGCCGCGCTGTCACCGGCCCTCTTGTTCTCGGGAGCAGCGGCCGCCCAGGTCCAGCCGCACCGCGCCGAGTACACGCTGCGCCTGGGCGCCGCCGCCAACGCGCCGCGCATCGGCACGGCCGTGCACGACCTCACGCAGGATTGCGCCGGCTGGCACCTCAAGCGCGACATCAGGACGGAGATCGCGCTCACCGCCTCGTGGAAGATGAGCCTGGCTTCTAAGCTCGACAGCGAGGAAACGCGCAACGCCTTCCGCTACGGGCTGGTGCAGACGCAGAACGGCAACCCGCGCGACGTCAAAGGCAAGGTCCAGCGCCAGGGTGGCGAGTTGAAGGCTGATATCGTGTTCGGCACCAGCCCGCCCTCGCAGTTCGTCCTGCCGCCGCCCACCCTGCTGCCGGTGGCTGCCATCAACCACCTGATCGAGCGGCTCGCCG
>JAUXRT010000218.1 GCA_030681635.1 Reyranella sp. | reverse complement strand
CGTCACCACGGCGTCGACCGACGATGCATAGAGGGAAAACAGGATGAACGCCTGCGGCTGCTTCCACGCACCATCGCCGCCGTTCAGCACCAGGAACGGTTTGCCATTGGGGCTGACGTACTTCTTGTTCAGCTCCTCCTCGAAGTAGCGCGGCGCCGGCGGCTTGCCGTTCTGGCCGAGCTGCGAGGCGACCGACCCACCGGTCAGCAGGACGACGTAGCGGTCGGTCCGCTTCGTGACGGTGAAGTCGTCGCCGAACAGCCCGATATTGTTGACCCAGGGTATGCCGCAGGGCGGATTGGCATGGTGCACGAAGGCGACATACGGATGCGGGAAGAGCGTGTCGACGTAGCGACACGAAGATCCCTTGGTCGAATCGCGCACGTAGGTGTTCTGCGTCCGCTCGTAGAGCTGGGCTGCCGGCGTGTAGCGGCCATCCTCGAGGTACAGCCAGGCGATCGCCGTCACCTCGACCGCGGCAAGGGCGAGAAATATGCCGATGATGGCCGACACCCAGCCGAAGATGCGCTGCTTCATCGCCTACCCGTCACCCTTTGACGTTGCCCTTGGCGTCATCCTTGACGCTGCGGATCGCTTGCCAGACGCGATGCGGTGTCGCCGGCATCTGGATGCTGCGCACCCCGAGCGGCCACAGCGCATCCATGATCGCATTCATCACGGTGGGTGTCGAACCGACCGTGCCCGATTCGCCCACGCCCTTGGCGCCGATCGGATTGGTCTTGGCCGGCACGCTGTCGTCGAGGGTGTTGTTGAAGTCGGGGAATGTGTCGGCCCGCGGCATCGCATAGTCCATGAACGAGCCGGTGATGAGCTGCCCGGAATCACGATCGTAGACGTTCTCCTCGAGCAGTGCCTGACCGATGCCCTGGGCACAGCCGCCGTGGATCTGCCCGAACACGATCGGGCGGTGCAGCGGCTTACCGACATCGTCGACCGTCGTGTAGCGCTTGAGCTCGACCCGGCCGGTGTCGGGATCGATCTCGACCTCGCCGACATGGGCGCCGTTCGGCCAGGCGATGCCGTCCACCGTGTTCACGTTCTCGATGTAGATGCGCTTGTCGGGCTGCTTGGCGGCGAGGTCGCCAAGGCCGATGCCGCGATCCGTGCCGGCGATGGTGAACTTGCCGGCGGCATAGACGATGTCCGCAGCGCTGGCCTCGAGCGCGTCGGCGGCCAGATCCTTGCCCTTGGCCACCAGTTTTTCGCTGCCCGACAGCACCGCCGAGCCGCCGATATAGGCCGAGCGCGAGCCCATCGAGCCGACGCCGCCCACGCGGTCCGAATCGCCCATGGCGATCTCGATCTGTGAGGGGTCGATGCCGAGCAGTTCCGAGGCGAGCTGGGTGAAGCTGGTCTGCAGCCCCTGCCCCATGCCCTGGGTGCCCATCCAGATCGTGACCTTGCCGTCGGCCTTCACCTCGTAGTGCGCCATCTCGTTCATGACGTTGGCGCTGGTCCACTCGACGTACGAGGCGAGGCCACGCCCGTAGAGCTTGCCGCGCTTCTCGGCCTCTTCCTTGCGCCCGGCAAAGCCTGTCCAGTCGGCAGCCTCGAGCGTCCTGGTCAGGAATAGGTTGAAGTCACCCGAATCGTACTTCTCGCCCATCGCCGTGGTGTAGGGCATCTGCGCGGGCTGCACGAAGTTGCGGCGGCGCAGCTCGGCCGGATCGATGCCGATCTGCCGCGACGCGGTGTCCATCAGGCGCTCGAGGTTGAGGAGGCATTCCGGCCGGCCGGCGCCACGATAGGCGCCGATGGTGGCCGTGTTGGTGATCACGCAGGTGATCCTGAGATCAACGACGGGAACATCGTAAGTGCCGGTCGTCACCTTGGGGCCGACGAACAGCGGGATGACCACACCGGCGCGCGAGGGATAGGCGCCGATATTGGCGAACGCCTCCATCCGCAGCGCCAGAATCTTCCCGTCCTTGTCGAGTGCGAGCGACGCCTTGTGGAGCTGATCGCGGCCGGCTGTCGTGGCGGCGAACTCCTCACCGCGTTCGGCGCACCACTTCACCGGGCGCTTCAGCACCTTGGCCGCCCACACCGTCACCGACTCGTCCGGCTGGATTCCCACCTTCATGCCGAAGCCGCCGCCGATGTCGCGGACCAGGACGCGGACTTTCTCCTTCGGCATCTTCAGGATCACGTCGGCCAGCGTGTCCCGCGTGACCGAGGGGTTCTGGCTGCCGATATGGACGACGAGCCGGTCGCCGTCCCATTCGGCCATCACCGCCCGCGGCTCCATGGCGTTCACGATCAACCGCTGGTGCATGATGTCGAGCGACACGACATGGGCGGCCTGCTGGAAGGCCGCGTCCGACTTGGCGGCATCGCCGAAACGATTGAAGCCCACGACGTTGCCGGGCGCGCCTTTCCAGACCTGGGCGGCACCGGGCTTCAGCGCATCCTCGATCTCAGTCACGGCCGGTAATTGATCGTACTCGACCTCCACCAGCTCGGCGGCATCCTGGGCCTGCTCCCTTGTGTCAGCCACGATCGCCACCACCGCCTCGCCGACATGGCGCACGGCTTCGTGCGCCAGCGACCGCCGCGGCGTCATCTCGGCCTTGCTGCCGTCGGCATTGGGGAACATCGCCGGGAAGGAGAAATCGCCACAGCCTTCCTTGGCCATATCCTCCCAGGTGAAGACCGCGATCACCCCAGGCGCGTTTTTGGCAGCGGCGATGTCGATGTTGACGATCCGCGCATGGGCATGGGGCGAGCGCACCAGCACGAGGTGTGCCTGGTCGGGACGGGTGAGATTGTCGGTGAAGCCACCACTGCCGGTCAGCAGCCGATTATCCTCTACACGCTTGATATATTGGGCTTTACCGAACACCGCCATACGCCACTCCCGCCACCAAAATCTACCCTGCGAAGGGGCGGACTATAGCGGTGGGAAGGCGTCCGACAAGCTGGGGCTCAGTGCCGCAAGCTGGGCATCTCCGGCAGCGTCACGATGCGGATGCCCGCCGCTTCCAGGCCCTTACGCACCGCCGTCGATACCGTCACTGCGGTCGGGCCATCGCCATGGACACAGATTGAATCGACCTGGCAGGGAATGCGCTTGCCCGAGGTCGAATAGATCGCCTGTTCATCGACCATCCGGCGGACATGGGCCACTGCCTGGGCGGCATCCTTGATCATCGAATTGCCTTCCTTGCGCGGCGTCAGGAACCCGGCGTCGGTGTAGGTGCGGTCGGCGAAGACCTCCTCCGCCACCCGCAGCCCGAGCTTGCGCGCGGCCTTGCCCTGCTCGGTGTTGGCCTGGGCAAGGATGATGAGGTCGCGATCGACCGCCTTGGTGGCGCGGCAGATCGCATCGGACATCTCCGCGCTCTCGGCCGACATGTTGCCCATCATGCCATGCACCTTGAGATGGGTGACCTTGCCGCCGTGCAGCGCGGCGATCGCCTGCAGCGCCCCGAGCTGGTAGGCGATGTTGGCCTCCAGCTCCTTGACCGAGAGGTTGATCACCCGGCGGCCAAAGCCCTGGAGGTCGGCAAAGCCGGGATGGGCGCCGATGCTGACGCCGTTCTGCTGGCAGAGTTTGACCGTGTCGACCATGACCACGGGATCGCTGGCGTGGAAGCCACAGGCAACATTGGCCGAGGTCACGATCTTCAGCACCTCGGCATCGTTGCCCATCACCCAGGGCCCGAAGCTCTCGCCGAGGTCGGAGTTGATGTTGACGAATCCGGCATTGGTCGCGGCCATGGGAGACTCCCTGAATCGAAGTCGCTATCCTAGCAGATGTGAGCGTTCGGTACCTATCCTGTGGCGACACCGCCTTTACCGTCGAATTCGGCAATGAAATTTCGTCCGAGATCAACGGCCGGGTGATGGCGCTGCATGCCGCCGTCGGCCGCGCCAGGGAAGCCGGCGACCTTCCCGGCGTGATCGAAACGGTGCCCACCATGCGCTCGCTGATGGTGGCCTACGATCCGCTCGCCACCTCCCGCGCCGACCTGCAGCCCCGGATCGATACGCTGATCGCCCGCGGCCTGTCGGCTGGGATGGCAAGCCGCCGCATCACCTTGCCTTGCTGCTACGACGATCCCGAATTCGCACCCGATCTGGCTGAGGTTGCCAAGCGGACCAAGAAGACGGTTGAGCAGGTGATCGCGGCCCACCTCGCATCGGCCTTCAAGGTCTACGTGCTGGGCTTCATGCCGGGCCTGGCCTATGTCGCGGGCCTCGACCGGTCCCTCTATCTGCCGCGGCGCGACCAGCCGCGCGTGCGGGTGCCGCGCTCGTCGGTCGCCATCGCCATTGACATGACAACGATCTATCCGTTCGAGAGTCCAGGCGGCTGGCACCTGATCGGCCGCACGCCACTCTGGATGTTCGACAAGCGCCGTGAGCAGCCGGTGTTCCTGGCGCCAGGCGATTCGCTGTCATTCCAGCGCATCGACCGCAAATCCTTCGACCGCATCGCCCGCGACGTCGATGCCGGCACGTTCGACTGGGCGACCCTGGTGCGCACATGAGCGCGGCACTGAAGGTCGTCCGGCCTGGCCTATTCGACACGTTGCAGGATCTCGGCCGCACGGGCTTCATGGCGCTCGGCATGCCGACCGCGGGGGCGATGGACCGCATCGGGCTGCGGCTCGCCAATGCGCTCCTGGGTAATCCCCCCGGCATGGCGGGGCTGGAAATCGGCGTCATGGGCCCCGACCTGCTGGTCGAGGCCGACAGCGTGCGCGTGGCGCTGGTCGGGCCGCTGTCGCCCGCCGTCATCGAGGCTCCCGATGCACCGCCCAAACCGCTGGAGTCGGATCGCACCCATCTGTTGAAGCGCGGCCAGATCCTGCGGGTCGGCATGATCGAAGGATCGAGCACGGCCTATCTCGCCGTGGCCGGCGGCTTTGCCTTGCCTCCTTTCATGGGGAGCCTCTCCACCTATGCGCGCGCCGGCGTCGGCGGCATGGAGGGCCGCAAGCTCGGCCAGGGTGATTCCCTTCCGCTGGCTCACGCACAGGCGGTGCCTGCCGATGATCGCAAGCTCGCGGCGCCCTTCGACTACGGCAGCGGGCCGATCCGAGTCGTCTGGGGGCCGCAGGAGGATTACTTCACCGCCGACGGCCGGCGCACCTTCGTGGAATCGGACTATCGCGTCTCCAAGGAGGCGGACCGCATGGGCATCCGCTTCGAGGGCCCTGTGATCGCGCACGCCAAAGGTGCCGACATCATCTCCGACGGGATCGGCCCCGGCGCCATCCAGGTTCCTGGCGCCGGCCTGCCCATCGTGCTGCTGGCCGACCGCCAGACCGTGGGCGGCTATCCGAAGATCGCCACCGTGGCCTCGGTCGACCTGCCGCGGCTGGGCCGCTTGCTGCCGGGCCAGGCGGTGCGCTTCCAGCCGGTCACCGTGGAAGAAGCGGAGAAGCTACGCCGCGATCAGGAATCGCGGATCGCGCGCGCCATCGCCGACTTCAAGGTCGCGCGCCCTCCCGGCGGTATCGACCTCGCCCGTCTGTACGAGGAGAATCTGATCGACGGCGTTGTCTACGAGGGCTGAGGTCGCCCGCTTAGTCGCTGCTCTCCTCGACGCCGTCGAACGACATGCGACCGGGTCCCGAGACGTAGAGCGCGAGCAGGCCACCCGCGAGCGCGACATTCTTGAGGAAATGGGTCATCTGTGCGCGGTCGGTGAAGTTGGCGTGGAACAGCAGGGCCGTCACCACGCAGAAGCCGGCGAGCCCCAGGGCGGCAAATCTCACCTTGAAGCCGACGATCAGCAGAGCCGCCCCGCCGATCTCGACGATGATCGCCACCGGAAGCAACATGCCGATCGTGCCATGCTGCATCATGAATTGGCCGGCGGCGTCGTAGCCCGTGATCTTGCCGATCCCCGACCACAGGAAAAGGCTGGCCAGCAGGCACCTTGCCACCAGCAGCACGCTGCTGTTGCCCGTTTCGTCCATCGGCCCAGCTCCCCGGCTCGGATGCATTCAGTGTAGCCGGTCAAGCCGGGCATTGGTACGAGACTCGACCGATTTGAGACGATTGAAACAACCGGACCGGGGAATCGCGCGATGAGTTGGCAACCGGAGATGGACGAGCTGCGGCGCCGTCAGGAAATGACGAAGCGCATGGGTGGCGCCGACAAGGTCAAGCGCCAGCATGACGGCGGCCGCCTGACGGTCCGCGAGCGCATCGACCGGCTGCTCGACAAGGACTCCTTCCGCGAGCTCGGCAGCATCGCCGGCAAGGCCGAATACGACGGCCGCAACGACCTGATCGACCTGATGCCGGCCAACGCCGTGATGGGCCGCGGCAAGATCGACGGCCGGCCCGTGGCCGTCAGCGGCGACGACTTCACCGTGCGTGGCGGCTCGGCCGACGCCACGATCAAGGAGAAGTCCAACTTCATCGAACGCTATGCCAACCAATACCGCGTGCCCGTGATCCGCATGATCGAGGGCTCAGGCGGCGGCGGCTCGGTGAAGACCATCGAGACGACCGGCCGGGCCAATGTTCCGGGTGTCAGCGGCTGGGAATGGGTCGTGCAGAACATGGGCACCGTGCCGACCGTCGGGCTCGGGCTCGGCTCCGTCGCCGGGCTGGGTGCAGCGCGTCTTGCCGCCACGCATTATTCCGTGATGGTGAAGGAAATCTCGGCGATGTTCGTCGCCGGCCCGCCGGTGGTGAACAGGCTCAGCCCCAAGCAGTACGACAAGCAGGAACTGGGCGGCTGGGAAATCCAGCTTCGCGCCGGCGCCATCGACGAGGCGGTCGATAGCGAAGACGAGGCCTTTGC
>JAUXRT010000336.1 GCA_030681635.1 Reyranella sp. | reverse complement strand
GCGCAGCACGCTGTTGCGGTGCAGCTTATCCTTGCGGAGGTCGAGAAAGCGGTACTTCACCCGCAATGCGTCCGGCGTGGTGTCGTCCTCCATATGGACCGGGAGGGGCAGGGTCTCCGCCATCGACTGCACGACCATATCGGCGGCGTCGAGTTCGATCTGGCCGGTGGCCAGGCGCGGATTGACCGTGGCGGCGTCGCGGGCCACCACCTTGCCGCTGACCGTGATGACGCTCTCGGTGCGCACCGCCTCGGCGGTCTTGAAGACCGGGCTGCTCGCGTCCACCACCACCTGGGTCACGCCATAGTGGTCGCGCAGGTCGATGAACAGCAGATTGCCGTGGTCGCGCTTGCGCTGGACCCAGCCCGACAGGCGGGCTTCCTGTCCAACATTCTGGGGCCGGAGCGCGCCGCACGTATGGGTTCGGTAGACTGAAGACATTACATATTTTCCGGGTTTTATCGGCCCGGCAAAAGGCACCGATTGTCGGGCCAAGTCAAGGGAATCGCCTCTTCCCGAGGGGTTGTCTTTGCCCGAGGCGGCCCCGCCCGCTATAGATCATCCCCAATGAAGCTCATTACCACGACCGACGAACTCGCCGCCTTCTGCAAGCCCTTGGCCGAGGCCGAATTCATCGCCGTCGACACCGAGTTCATGCGTGAGCGCACCTACTGGCCCAAGCTCTGCCTGGCACAGGTGGCCGGCCCAGAGGATGCGGCCGCGATCGACGCGCTGGCCGAGGGCATCGACCTCGCCCCGCTCGACGAGCTGATGGCCAACCCCAAGGTGTTGAAGGTCTTTCACGCCGCCCGCCAGGACCTCGAAATCTTCTACCTGCGCATGAACCAGGTGCCGCAGCCCCTGTTCGACACCCAGGTGGCGGCGATGGTGTGCGGCCATGGCGAGGCCGCGTCCTACGAATCGCTCGCCACCAAGCTCGCCAAGGCGAAGATCGACAAGTCGAGCCGCTTCACCGACTGGAGCCGCCGGCCGCTCAGCGAACGGCAGATCACCTATGCGCTGTCCGATGTCACGCATCTCCGCGTGGTCTACGAGAAGCTGAAGCAGCAACTCGAGAAATCCGGGCGGCTGCCGTGGATCACCGAGGAGATGGCGGTTCTCAACGACCCGGCGACTTATCGAGCCGATCCCGAGCAGGCCTGGCGCCGACTGAAGCCGCGCGGCTCCTCGCCCCGCCTTCTGGCGATCCTGAAGGAGGCCGCGGCGTGGCGCGAGCGCACCGCGCAGCGCATCGACATTCCGCGCCAGCGCCTGCTGCGCGACGAGCAACTGCTGGAAATCGCGAGCCACGCCCCCAAGACCATCGAGGAGCTCGGCATGACGCGCGGCCTCGGCCGCGGCTTCGCCGAGGGTTGGCAGGGTCGCGAGCTCATGGAAGCCATCGAGCGGGCCCGCAACCTGCCCGACTCCGAGCTGCCGGCGCGCGACAAGCCCACCGAGCAGCTGCGCGCGCCCGGCGCCGTCGTCGACCTGTTGCGTACCCTGCTGCGACTGAAAGCCGAAAAGGCCGGCGTCGCCGGACGCCTGGTGGCCGGCGCCGACGAACTCGATCGCCTGGCCGCCGGCAAACGCGACCTGCCTGTGCTCAAGGGCTGGCGGCGCGAAGTGTTCGGCGCCGACGCCGTCGACCTGATCGAAGGCCGCATGGCTCTGGCCCTCTCGGGCGACCAGGCGCGGCTGATCCCGGTGACGCCGGCCGGCTAGGTCTCCCTAAGCGGAGATGATCGCCGACTTGAGGTCGAAGGCCTCGGCCGCCGTTTGCAGGCGCCGGGCCGTGACATCGCCCAATGCCCGCTTCAGCTCCGTCGGCACGATCAGCCGGAGGTCGCGATCCGTGCGCCGGAGCGAGATCTGCGGCAGCAGGCCCGGGGCACCGCCGGAAAGGTTGTAGGCCAGCCTGAGGCACGCTCCCAGCCGGCGCGCAAAGGCCTTGCCCTTGCTGTCGGAGAGGCGGAGCGCGGTGTCCATCGTCGCCGACTTGGGATCGCTCTTGTAGCGATAGGTGAGCGCCATCGCGAGGACGGCGCGATCGCGATGGCTCATGCCCGGCGCCGGCAGATGCAGCACCCGAACATAGGCCTGCTCGGCGCGATAGTCGGGATGATCGTTCCACGAAATGTCGCTCAGGTGGCAGGCCGCGGTACGCAGGATGCGGTCGGCCGGGCTCTCGTCGGCAAAGGCCTGCGTGAGCCAGTCGAAGATCTCGGCCGGGGCCAGGTCGAAGCGCCGCCAGCCGGCGCCCTGCTCCTCGGCGAAGGCGATCAGCGGATGGCGTGCCCGTTCAGCCTCGCTCAGCCGCACGTGGTAAAAACCCTCGCGCAGGCCGAAGGCCGAGAAGACCACGGTCTTCGGCTTGAGCGCGACCAGCAGACGGTCGAGCGCGAGGCAGGCCAGCGGCAGGGTGTCGACGCGCCGGCGCGACACGCCGGGCATCTTCTCCAGAGATTTGGCGCTCTGCACCGCGATCAGCCGGGCAACCGCGCGCGCCTCTTCGGCCGCGATCTCATAGTGATGAATGATGTGCAGCGGATAGCCGGCCTGCTCCATGTGCAGCCGGGCGAAGGAGCGCCAGGCGCCGCCCACCGCGTAAAAGGTCTTGCCGGTTTCCTCGCGCAGCCAGCGCACGCTCTCGATTGCGTCGACCACGGTGCGCTTGGGGTCGCCCTTGCCCGAAGACATCAGGCGCAACGGCCCGACCGGCAGCGTGCTCGACTCGCCCAGCCGGCCGTCGGCCAGCGCCACCAGTTCGAGGCTGCCGCCGCCCAGGTCGCCCATCACGCCATTGGCCTCGGGCATGCCGCAGATCACGCCGAAGCCCGAGAACCGCGCCTCGTCGCGACCGCTCACGATATGGGCCTTGATGCCCGGCCGTCGTTCCAGCTCGCGCATGAAATCGGCGCCATCGGCGGCGTCGCGAACGGCCGCCGTCGCCAACAGATCGAGCGAGGTCACCTTCATGTTGTGCGCGAGCGTGGTGAAGCGGTCGATGTTGGCCAGCGCCATCTCGACGCCTTCGGGGTTGAGCCGGCCGGTGGCGTCCAGCCCACGGGCCAGGCCGCACAACACCTTTTCGTTGAACACCGGCAGCGGCGCGCGGCTCGCCCGCTCGTAGACGACGAGACGGATCGAGTTCGAGCCGACGTCGATGATTCCGACGCGGCCCTTGTCAGTCGGATGAGGCGGAAGTAGCGCGCCTGCGGTCGGTTCACCGTCCATGCGCGCCCCCTCTACCGCAAACCGGACAGGATTGCAGCGGCGATACGGGCGCGACGAGGCGCCGCGGACGGCGCCGAGACGCCGCGCGCGGGATCAGGATTTGAGAACGAGTCGTGGGACCGCGCCGCTCAGCTTGAGCGCGCTGCCGCGCCCGGAAAGCGACGGATTGGTCATGAAATAGTGATGCGCGATGAACGGCTCCTTGCCCGGATGGGGGCGCATGTAGGAACCGTCCGGTGTCATGATCCAGCTCTGCCCATCATCCTTGAGGTTGGCGACCATGATCTGGTCGAGCACCTGTTCGTGGACCGTCGGATTCTCGACCGGGCAGAGAAGCTCGACGCGGCGATCGAGATTGCGCGGCATCCAGTCGGCCGAAGAGAGAAACACCTTGGCCTTGGGCGACGGCAGCGACTTGCCATTGCCGAAGCATATGATCCGGGCGTGCTCGAGAAAGCGGCCGATCATGCTGCGCACGCGGATATTCTCGCTCAGACCCTTCACGCCCGGACGCAGGCAGCAGATGCCGCGCACCACCAGGTCGACCTGAACGCCCGCCTGCGAAGCGGTGTAGAGACGGTCAATCAGGCCAGAATCGACCAGCGAGTTGAGCTTGATCCACATCGCGGCAGGCCTGCCTGCCTTAGCATTGGCGATCTCGGCGTCGATCAGGCTGTAGAGCTTGGGCCGGAGCGTCACCGGGGCGAAGGCGATCTTCTCCATCTGCTCGGGCCGCGCATAGCCGGTCATGTAGTTGAACAGGCGCGCGGCGTCGCGGCACATCGCCGGATCGCAGGTGAAGAACGACAGGTCGGTGTAGATGCGGGCCGTGATCGGGTGGTAGTTGCCGGTCCCGAAATGCACGTAGGTGCGGATCGACTGGGCCTCGCGGCGCACGACCATCGACACCTTGGCGTGGGTTTTCAGATCGATGAAACCGTAGACCACCTGCACACCGGCGCGCTCGAGATCGCGCGCCCAGCGGATGTTGGCCTCCTCGTCGAAGCGCGCCTTGAGCTCGACCAGTGCCGTCACCGTCTTGCCCGCCTCGGCCGCCGATATCAGCTCCTTGACGATCGGCGAGTCGTGGCTGGTGCGGTAGAGGGTCTGCTTGATCGCCACCACTGCAGGATCGCGCGCCGCCTGGCGCAGGAACTGCACCACGACGTCGAAACTCTCGTAGGGATGATGGACGACGATGTCCTTGGCCCGGATGGCTGCAAAGCAATCGCCGCCGAAGTCGCGGATACGCTCGGGGAAACGGGCATTGTAGGGCGCGAACTTGAGGTCGGGCCGGTCGTCGACGATCACCGCCTTCACGTCGCCGATGTTCAGCATGCGGTCGAGATGGAAGACATGCACGGTGGGCGTCTGGTCCGGGATCTCGAGCTGGTCGAACAGGAAATCGCGCAGCTCGGCCGGCATGGCGCTGTTGACCGAGATCGAGATAAGGTCGCCGCGACGGCGGCGCTTGAGCGCGCTCTCATAGAGCAGGACGAGATCCTCGGCCTCCTCGTTGATCTCGACGTCGCTGTCGCGGATCACGCGGAAGAAGGCCTTCTCGATGACCTCGTAGCCCGGGAAAAGCCGCGGCAGGTAGATGTCGACCAGATCCTCGAGAGGCAGGAACCGGATCGCCGTCCCCGGCAGCCGCACGAACCGGTCGACCTGCGACGGCAGCGGCAACAGCGCCATCAGCGGACGCCGATCATCCCGGCGCTGCAGCTTCAGGATGGCGGAAAAGCCGCCGTTGACGATGAACGGGAACGGGTGGGCCGGATCGATGGCGAGCGGCGTCAGGATCGGGAAGACCTGGTCGATGAAATACTGGTCGAGCCAAGCGCGCTCCGTGGCCGACAGCTCGTCGGAACCGACGACGGCGATGCCTGCCTCCCGCAGTTCATCCTGGAGGGCCGCCCAGACATCCTGCTGGTGCGCCATCAGGCGCGAGGCCTGGTCGCGGATCGCCAGGAGCTGCTCGGCGGGTGACATGCCGTCGTCGCTGTGCGTCGTCGACCGCGTCTGGAGCATGTCGACCAGGCCGGCGACACGGACCATGTAGAATTCGTCGAGATTGTCGGCCGAAATCGACAGGAACCTGACCCGCTCGAGCAACGGATGGCGCGTGTTGCTGGCCTCCTCGAGGACCCGCATGTTGAAGGCGAGCCACGACAGCTCCCGATTGATGAAGCGCTGCGGGCTCTCGGAGGTAATATCCGGCGCCAGGGTCGGGTCGAGTGTCGTGTCGAGGGCGTCCATCATTGCCCCAAGCGGGGCACCTCCCGGAAATTGTTCACAGAAACGGTAACGCCTCTACATGACGGTGTCATGGCAATTCCCTAAACACTTGTTTTAAAAGCATTTTCTGGAACAAGGCCCGTGAAGACAATTCTCCTCCTGCGACATGCAAAATCAGCCTGGAACACTGCCGGGCTGAGCGACCACGAACGTCCCCTGAATCGCCGTGGCGAGCGGGCCGCCCAGGCTGTTGCCGACCATCTGGCCCAGCACCGCCCGCGCCCCGACCTGATCCTGTGCTCCACGGCCACACGGGCCCGCCAGACGCTTGCGCCCCTGATCGAGCAGCTTGGCACGCCGGCCCCGCCTCTATCGCTGGAGGACGATCTCTACCTGGCCTCCGAGGGCAGCCTGCTGGCCCGCCTGCAGGCCCTGGCCGACGATGTCGCCACCGTCCTGCTGGTGGGTCACAACGACGGCATCTGGCAGCTTGCCGAGGCGCTAGCGGGACGGGGCCCACCTGCCCTCCTCGCCACCCTGCAGGAGAAATACCCGACCGGAACGCTTGCCGTGCTCCAGGTCCCGACCGGGACATGGCGCGACCTCGCGGCCGGCTCGGGCGAGCTTCTCGCCTTCATCCGGCCGCGCGATCTGACCAGACGCTGAGAACTCACCTCATCCTTCGAGACGGCTGCTCCGCAGCCTCCTCAGGATGAGGTTCGGGGTTCTAGTACGTGCCCGGGTACTGGCCGCCGTCCATCAGGATGTTCTGTCCGGTCATGTAGCCCGCGTGCACGCTGCACAGGAACGCGCACATCATGCCGAACTCCTCGGCTGTGCCGAAGCGGCCGGCGGGATGGGCCTTGGCGCCGGCAGCATACTCTTCCTCGAAACTGCGGCCGGCTTTCGCCGCACGCGCCTTGGTCGTGCCGCGCAGGCGGTCGGTGTCGAACGGGCCTGGCAGCAGGCCGTTGATCGTCACACCGTGACGAATCGTCGTGCGTGCGACGCCGGCCACGAAGCCGGTCAGGCCCGAGCGTGCGCCGTTGCTGAGGCCCAGAATGTCGATCGGCGCCTTCACCGAGCTCGAGGTGATGTTCACGATGCGCCCGAAGCCACGCTTCATCATGCCGTCGACGCTCGCCTTGATGAACTCGATAGGCGTCAGCATGTTGGCGTCGAGCGCCTTGATCCAGTCCTCGCGGTTCCAGTCGCGGAAATTGCCCGGCGGCGGGCCGCCCGCATTGTTGACGATGATGTCGGGCTCGGGGCATGCCGCCAGCACCTGCTTGCGGCCGTCCTCGGTGGTGACGTCGACCGCGACCGCCGTGACCTTCACACCGTACTTCTTCCTGATCTCCTCCGCCGTCGCCTCGAGTTCCGACTTGGTGCGCGCGTTGATCACGAGATCGACGCCCTCGCCGGCCAGCGCCATGGCGCACCCCTTGCCCAACCCCTTGCTCGCCGCGCAGACGATCGCCTTGCGACCCTTGATGCCCATATCCATTTTTCTGCTCCCTACTTCACGCGTGTCCCGATCTGGGTCTCGCCGAACATCGGCGAGCCGACGTAGCCTCGCAAACGAAGCGTGCCGTCGGGCTGCAGGCTGATGTTGGCCGAGTAGGTCTTGCCGTTCTCGCCGTTGTAGATTTGTCCGCCGTCATAGGCGTTGGGATCCGATGTCTTCTTGAAGCCCCAGATCAGCGGCATGCCGATCACCTTGCGGCTGCGCAGCGCCGGGTTCTCGTTGCGAAAGTCGTTGGCGACCTCGGGTGCGACCACGACGCCGTCCGGTCCCTTGGGATCGATCAACCCGACAATGAAACCGCATAGCGGACCGCTCGCCGGATTCGGACAAGCGTCGATTTTGACCTGCGCCTTGCCCGAAGCGGTCAGCCAAGTGCCCATGACCGACTGCGCGTGTGCGGACACGGCCGGCGCAAACGCCGCAAGCAAAGCAACCAGAAAAAGCCTTCTCATTGTTCCTCCCTATGTCGTCGGCGGCATGCCGGACAATTCACCCAGGACATCGGCAGCCAACCGGCGATCTATCTCCCGCTGCTCGACCAGCCCGCGACGATCGAGCGCCGCCACGACCCGCCGTGCGGTATCTGCCGACCGTTCCATATGCGACACCAGATATTGCACGACGCCGGCGCCAGCATGCAATTGCCTGTCGCCGAGTTGCTTCAGGATGATCGAGCCCAGCAGTTCGTCGTCGGGCGCCGCCACCGTCGCGGCCGGTGCCGCGCGCAGCCGCGACGCCAGGTCGGGTAAGGCAATCGACCAATGGGCCGGCGGCAATGCCGACGTCAGCAACAGGTGACCGCCGCGCTCACGCATCAAATTGTAGAGATGGAACAGCGCGCGCTCCGGCGCGCGATCCGCGCCCTCGACAACGATCGCGGGTGAGGCCGCCACCATATCGGACAGATCGGCCACGCTCTTGCCCTCGAGGTCGGTGCCATCGACCACGGAAGCCCCCACGCGTGCCGCCCAGATACGGGCGAGATGCGTCTTGC
>JAUXRT010000216.1 GCA_030681635.1 Reyranella sp. | reverse complement strand
AGGCTCTCGACGATCTTTTTGGCGTTGCCCGAGGTGCAGCAGATGTCGCTCTCGGCCTTCACCGCCGCCGAGGTGTTGACGTAGGTGACGACCGGCACGCCGGGCCAGCGCTGGCGTAGCCGGCGCACGTCCGCGGCCGTGATCGATTCGGCCAGCGAGCAACCGGCCCGGAGATCGGGAATAAGGACGGTGCGCGAGGGATTGAGCAGCTTTGCCGTCTCGGCCATGAAATGCACGCCGGCCAGCACGATGATATCGGCATCGGTCTTCATCGCCTCGCGAGAGAGTGCCAGGCTGTCGCCCACGATATCGGCAACGCCGTGGAAGATCTCCGGCGTCTGGTAGTTGTGCGCCAGGATGACGGCATTCTTCTCGCGCTTCAGCGCCAGGATGGCATCGACATCGGGCGCGAACTCGGACCATTCGGCCGGCAGGATCACCGACTTCACCTTGTCGTAGAGCTTAAGGGCTTGCGGGGAGACGTTCATACAGCACCTATTATGCTCACTATGAGCATTTATGCTCTTATGCTATTAACGAGCATAATAACCGTCAAGACCCTCATTTTCCCGGTTTCGACAAGCGGCCGACCGTCGCCTAGAAGGGACGGCATGCGCAGTGCCTTCATGATTGCCACCTGTCTGGCGATCCTCGGCGGCGGAACGAGTGTGTCCGCCCAGAGCCCATCCTTTACTGATCCCCAGGCTTACTGCCGCGCCGTCGGAACGATCGACGGGCCCGACCAGCGGTTCACAGGCGCCGGCGTTCCGGACTGGATTCGCGCGGCGTTCTTCACGCCGGAACAGATCGCCGCCATCAAAGCCGGCCGGCAGCCGGACTACGGCGTGGCCTGGCGCTGCGTTCAGGGCGAAGTGCTGGCCTGCCAGAACGCGCAGACCCCTTCCTGCATGAAGCCTGATACCGACCGCACACCCACCTCGGCCATGCGAGAGTTCTGTCGCCGCGACGTCAACGCGCCGGTCATCCCGCGGGTCGTCACCGGCACCGCGCGCATGCTGGCCTACGACTGGGTCTGTCGCGGGCCCGAGCCTTCGATCGCCAAGGAAACCCCGCTCGACGCGCAGGGCTTCGTCGCCGCCGATTGGAAGCGCGTCAATCCCAACTAGCTCTCAGGAAAAGCGAGCCCTCAAGAAGAGCGAGATAGCGGCAGCTTGCTGCCGGCGACGGCACGTTCGAGCAGGATCTCGCGGCGGAAGCGGTAGAGCTTGGCCGGGCGGCCGCCGGTCTCGGCCGACACGGCACCGGTCTCCTCGACCAGGCCCTGCTGATCGATCAGCCGGCGGAAGTTCTGCTTGTGCAGCGGCCGGCCGGCCAATGCCTCGACGGCAAGCTGGAGCTGGCCCAGGGTGAAGTCAGGCGGCATCAACTCGAACACCACCGGCCGGTACTTGATCTTGGCGCGGAGCCGCGCGATGCCGGTGGCGAGGATGCGGCGATGGTCGTAGTGCATCGGCATGCCCGGCAGGGGATCGGCGACGGGCCGACGGCCGCCGGCTTCAGGCACGAGGCCCGCCTCGTAGAGCAGTTCGTAGCGCTGCAGTACGAGATCTTCATTCCAGGTCGCCTCGGCAAAGTTGATGTCCATCCGCTGTCGCCGGCTGCGGCGCGCTGCCGGATCGGACGCCGCGTCGATCCAGCGCCTGAGCCGCGGCATCACCTGTCGCGACAGCACGGCCGGCGTGCCACCGCGCCAATCCTCCCACGGGAAGTAGCGGTACCAGCTCTGCCAGCCGGGCTCGTGCCCGCTTGCCGTCACGCGTTCACGGGTGAGGCCGAGGTAGGAGATCGAGACGATGCGCCGGCCTGAGGTCGCCGCGGCGCGCGAGCGGTCGGCGAAGGTGTAGAGCTGCTCGACATAACCCAGCGGATGATGGGTCTGGCGCTCGACCCAGGCGCGAAGCCCGGTCTGCAAGGTCGGATGGTCGCCCTCGAAGGGGCCGGACGGCAGCAGCGCGCCGTCCTCGAGGGTCAGCACCTGCGGCTCATCGTCGATCAATGCGACCAGCACCGCGTTCAGCTCGACGGCGATGGGACGGGGTCGGTTGGCGGCGGGCGGCATGCGGATCAGTCGAGCCCGTTGCCACCGTAGAGCCACTGCAGCGTGTCGAGCCATTGATCCTGGCTCTTGGCGGTCATGAGGGCGTTGCGCAGCCCCGCGTGCGGGCCGGCGGGATGATAGACGTGATCGCCCATGGCGCGCGACATCAGCTGCACCCGCGCGGTGCGCAGCACGCGGCGGGTCTGGTATGTGGCAAGGCCGGTTTCAAGTGAGTCGTAGCGCGACAGCGAATCGGCCAGGCAGACCGCGTCTTCCATCGCCATGCAGGCGCCCTGCGCCATGTACTGCATCATCGGATGCGCGGCATCGCCGAGGAGCGCCACGCGGCCGTCGATCCATTGGTCGATCGGATCGCGGTCGCACAGCACCCACATGTGCCAGTCCTTGCCGTGGCGGATGATGTTCTGGGCCCGCTCGCAGACGTGGGTAAAGCCCTTGCGCACCTCCTCGACCGGCACCGGCTTGCCGGCGACCGGCTCGGGCGCGTGATTGTGGTAGGTGACGACGAGGTTGAAAACTTTCCAGCCCGACAGCGGGTAGTGGACGATGTGGCACTTGGGGCCGGCCCACAAAGTGGCAGCGTTCCAGCGCAGATCCTCGGGCATCTGCTCCAGCGGGATCACCGAGCGGTAGGTGGTGTGGCCCGACACGCGCGGCGCGCCGTCGCCCGCCACCTGGCCACGGACATTGGACCACAGGCCATCGGCGCCGATCAGTGCCCGGCCCTTCACCGTGCTGCCATCCGCCAGACGCGCCGTGACGCTGCTGCCGTCCTGGTCGTAGCCGGTGACCTCGCTATGCGTCCGAAGATCGATCAGCTCATGGTCATTGCAGGCCTTCAACAACACGCCATGCAGATCGCCGCGATGGACCACGGCGTAGGGATTGCCGAAGCGGGCGCGGAACTTGTCGCCAAGATCGATGTGGGTGATCTCGCCGTCGGCGATGGCATCCATCAGGCGGAGACTGTCGATATAGACCGCCATCCCGCGCGCCGCTTCGCCCACCCCAAGGCGATCGAAGCAGTGGAAGGCATTGGGTCCGAGCTGGATGCCGGCGCCGATCTCGCCCAGCCTAGAAGCCTTCTCCAGGACCAGCGAGGCGATGCCCTTCTGGGCCAGCGCCAGCGCGGCCGCGAGACCGCCGATGCCGCCGCCGGCGACGAGGATCTTATCTTGGGCCACCCACGACCTTCTCATCATGCAGCCGGGCGATCTCGTGTGCCGGCAGGCCGAGGATAGCGGAAAGAATCTCGTCCGTATGCTGGCCCAGCGTCGGCGCCCCCACCGGCGGCTGGCGCGGGATGGCGCCGAACTGCAGCGGCGAGCCCGCCACCGGATAGCGGCCGATGCCGGGCTGGTCGAGGATCGTGAACATCGGATTGTCGAGCACGGTGTCCTTGTCGGCCGCGAGCTCGCGGAACGTGCGGTAGGGCGCCCACAGCGCGCCTTCCTTCTTCAAGGCCGCGCCGACCTCGTCCGCCGTATGCCCGGCTACCCAGGGCTCGATCACCGCGCAAAGCTCGGCACGGGCGTTCCAGCGGTCGGCCTCGATCTTGAGGTCGACGCCCTTCTGCAGCTCGATCTTCCTGAACGCATCGGCAAAGCCGCCAGCCTTGGCCAGCGCGTCGAGATGGCGGTCGGAGAAGATGCAGATCATGACGTAGCGAGAGTCCTTCGTGCGGAAGTCGCGGCCGAAGGTGCCGAAGATCTCGTTGCCGAAGCGCGGCCGGTCGACGCCGTTGATCACCGCCTCGCCGATATAGCCCGTGGCCGAGACGGCGGAGAGCGCCATGTCCTGCAGTGGAAGGGTGATCTTCTGGCCCTTGCCCGTCAGGCGCCGGTGCCGCTCCGCCGCCAGGATCGACATGGCGCCGGCATAGGCGGTGGCGATGTCCCAGGCCGGCAGCACGGCGTTCACCGGGCCGGCATGCCCCACCGGGCCGGTGACCATCGGGAAGCCGGTCACCGAGTTCACGGTGTAGTCGACATTGGCGGCACCGTGGCGATCGCCCACGATGTTGAGCGAGATCAGGTCGGCGCGTTTCTTGGCAAGCTCCTCGTGCGCGAGCCAGCCGCGAGCCGGCATGTTGGTCGTGAAGATGCCCGCGCCCTCGCCTGGTGCGGTGATCAGTGCGGTGAGAAGCTCGCGGCCCTTCGGGCTGCGCAGGTCGACGGCGATCGAGCGTTTGCCCTTGTTGAGGCCGGCCCAATAGATCGACGTGCCGTCCTTCGTGATCGGCCAGCGGTCGCTGTCGAGGCCGCCCTTGATGTCGTCGAAGCGGATCACGTCGGCACCCAATTGGGCGAGCGTCATGCCGCCCAATGGGGCTGCAATGAAAGCCGAGCCTTCGACGACGCGAAGGCCGGCAAGAATTCCTGTCATTTCACTTGCCCTGTTGCGGCGCGCTCGGCCGGGAGGTTGTTCTTGCGCTTGTCGAGCCACCAGCCGTACTCGGGATTCCACATGCCGAAGTCCGTATCGCAGCCCAGCTCCTGCGCGGCATGGACCGGCCAGAAGGGATTGTAGAGGGCCTGCCGGCCGATCGCGATCAGGTCGGCGTCGCCGGATTGCAGGATCGCCTCCGCCTGCGGCCCGTCGAGGATCAGGCCGACTGCCATTGTCGGAATCTTCGCGCCGCGCTTCACGGCCGCCGCGAACGGCACCTGGAAGCCCAGCGCGCGCTTGATCGGCAGCGCCGTCGAGAGTCCCGTGAGGCCACCCGACGAGGTGTCGATCACGTCGATACCGAGCGCCTTCAGCTCCTGCGCATAGGCCACCGTGTCCTCGACGTCCCAGCCACCGCCGCCATCCACCGCCGAGACGCGGATGAACATCGGCTTGTGGTCGGGCCAGTTCTCGCGCACGGCCTTGGCCGCCGCGAGCGGGAACTTCATGCGGCCGGCGCGGTCGCCGCCGTATTGATCGTTGCGCTTGTTGCTGAGCGGCGAGAGGAACTGCGCCAGCAGATAGCCATGCGCACCGTGGATCTCGATGATGTCGTAGCCCGCCGCATCAGCGCGACGCGCGGCCTCGCCGAATTTCCTGATGATGTTGTCCATCCCCGCGACGTCGAGCGCCACCGGCTGCTCCGAGTAGCGCTCGCCTGCGGAGAGCGCGGACGGCGCGTAGACCTGCCAGCGCTCCCAGCCTGCGCCCTTCGGCCCGAACTCGTCCGGCTTGTCGAACTGGCGCGGCGAGGAGGCCTTGCGGCCAGCATGGGTGATCTGCGTGGCGGCGAGTGAGCCCTCCTGTTGGATGAAGCGCGTCATCCGCTTGTGGCCCTCGATCTGTCCGTCGTCCCACATGCCGAGATCGCCCTGTGTGACACGGCCTTCCGGCACGACGGCGCAGTTCTCGGTGAAGATGATGCCGAACTTGCCCAAGGCGAACTTGCCGAGATGGACCAGATGATAGTCGTTCACCATGCCGTCCGTGGCCCGGTACTGGACCATAGGCGAGACGACGGCGCGGTTCGGCGCGACGACGCCGCGCATCTTGAAGGGTGTGAACAGCAGCGGCTTGGACAAACTCGACTCCCCTTCTGAAACTCCCTGGCGGAACGACGGAACATAGACCGGACCACCTGCCCCGGCCTATCCTTCCGCCATGTTTGACCTCGTCATCCGAAACGGAACCGTGATCGACGGCTCGGGCGCCCCGCGCCGCGTCGCCGATGTCGCAGTGCAAGATGGAAAGATCGCCGCCGTCGGCGCCAGGCTCGGCGCCGCCAAACGCGAGGTCGATGCGTCCGGCCTGATCGTGGCGCCGGGCTTCGTCGACATCCACACGCACTACGACGGCCAGGCGACCTGGGATCCGTTTGTCACACCCAGCTCCTGGCACGGCGTCACCACGACGGTGTTCGGCAATTGCGGCGTCGGCTTCGCGCCGGTACGGCCCGGCCAGTCGGGCTACCTCATCAACCTGATGGAAGGCGTCGAGGACATTCCCGGCACCGTCCTGAGTGAAGGCGTGAAGTTCAACTGGGAGTCCTTCCCCGACTATCTCGATGCCCTGGGCTCGATGACTCGCGCCGTCGATGTGGCGGCGCAGCTGCCGCACGGTGCGCTGCGCTTCTATGTCATGGGCGATCGCGGCGCCGA
>JAUXRT010000209.1 GCA_030681635.1 Reyranella sp. | reverse complement strand
ACGCCCGAGCACATCGTGCCCGAATGGTACTTCCTGCCGTTCTACGCGATCCTGCGCGCGGTGCCGGACAAGCTGGGCGGCGTGATCGCCATGTTCGGCGCCATCGCGGTGCTGTTCATCCTGCCGTGGCTCGACACCAGCCGCGTCCGCTCGGCCACGTTCCGGCCGATCTACAAGTGGTTCATGCTGGTTCTGGTGGTTGACGTGATCGTGCTCGGCTTCTGCGGTGCCAACCCGCCGGCCGGCTTCTGGATCCCGTTGTCCCAGGCCGCCACGCTCTACTACTTCTTCCACTTCCTCATCCTGCTGCCGGTTCTGGGCAAGATTGAACGGCCATTGCCGATGCCGCCCAGCATCGCCGACGCAGTGCTCAAGAAGAAGGCAGGGTAAGCGCCATGCGTAGACTGATCGTTTCTGGCGCGATTGCGCTTGCTGCCCTCGTCACCGGCGCCGGTGCCGTCGCCATCGCGGCCGGCACGACACCCGAGGCGCCTGCCCGTCAATGGAAGTTCGAGGGGCCGTTCGGCACCTATGACCGGGCCGCCGCCCAACGCGGCTATCAGGTCTATCAGGAGGTCTGCTCGGCCTGCCATTCACTGTCGCTGCTGGCCTACCGCAACCTCACGGAGCTGGGCCTCACCGACAATCAGGTGAAGGGCCTGATCAAGGACATCACGGTTACCGATCTCGGCGACGACGGCCAGCCGGCCGACCGGCCGGCGCGCCTGTCGGACCGCTTCAAGAAGCCGTTCCCCAATGAGCTCGCCGCCGCCGCCGCCAACAACGGCAAGGCGCCGCCCGATCTCAGTGTCATCGTCAAGGCACGCGCAAACGGTCCCAACTACATCTATGCGCTGCTGACGGGCTACGTTCCGTTCGACAAGCTGACACCCGACCAGGTCAAGGCCTACTCGGTCACCAAGGACGACAACTACAACACCTACTTCCCCGGCCACAGGATTGCCATGGCGCCGCCGCTGGCGGACGACAAGGTGACCTATGCCGACGGCACCAAGGCCACGCTCGGCCAGGAAGCTTCCGACGTCACCGAGTTCCTGGCTTGGGCCTCGGAGCCGCACATGGAGGACCGCAAGCGCACCGGCGTCCGCGTCATCCTCTTCCTGCTGGCAATGGCCGGCCTGATGTACGCGGTGAAGCGTCAGGTCTGGTCCGACAAGCACTAGGTCCAGCACCTCGCGATACAAAAGGCCCCATGCGCAACGCGGATGGGGCCTTTTTTTGTGACGCATCCTGCCAACTGGAGATGGGGAAGTCGTGCGAACCATAAATGCATGTCGAAGAGTCTTGATCGCATCGATGGCCTGACTACGTCTCGAGGACGTCCACGAACCAGGAGGGCGTCATGTGCGATTACTCACTGGAACTCTATCGTTCGCGACCCGCCGTCGCCGAGGAGCAATACACTCTTCAACGCTTCCCCAGCGGCACGATGGGCTTCACTGCAGGCTTCACGGGCACTCAAAGCTGCCAGACCGCCGTCTGCATCCCCGCGGATGCCCGGTTGCGGCTTGAAGGCATCGGCGAGGCCGTGCAACAGGCCTTCACCGTCGATGCCGTCGAAGAAGTGGTGATGACACGCCTCGAGGGTGGGGTGCATGCCCATCGGGATGCCGTGAAGTTCTCGAATGGCCGGGAGGTTCTGCTGCAGAGCCTCAACCCCGGTCTCACGGCCGCGGTTGTCGCTTTTCCGTCTGACCTCACGGCGGTTTCCGGCGTGCAGGCCCGACGTCCGACGGCGGAACTCGTCGACGCCTAACGGGCGTTTCGTCGGGGTTTACGCCTTCTTCAGCCGGCGTTCGATCGCCTCGTGCCGGGCAATGAGCCGGCGGGCGCGGTCGATGACCGGGATGTCGATCATTTTGCCATCGACCGAGAACGAGCCGCGGCCCTCGGCCGCGGCCTTTTCGTCGGCCACGATCAGCTGCCGCGCATAGGCCACGTCCTCGGCCGGGGGCGTGAAGGCCTCGTTCAGCGTCTGCACCAACGCCGGATGGATGCAGGTGCCGCCGGAGAAGCCGAAGCGCCGCGCCCGCTCGGCGCTCTTGCGGTAGGCCTCGGGGTCGGAATAGTCGGCCACGGTGCCCATGACGCCGATCATCGACAGGCCGTGCGCTTGGGCCGCAAAGGCCACCATGCGCTTGGGCAGTTCGAGCGCGTCGGCGGTCGGCAGCGAGCCCGTCTCGAGGGCGAAGTCCTCGCCGCCCAACATCATGGCGATGACGCGCGGCGCATGCTCGGCGATGTCGTTGATATGGGGCAGCGCGCGCGGATGCTCGATCATGGCGCCGAAGCCCACGCCACCCACCGGCATGCCGCGGGCGTGTTCGAGGTCGCTCACCACCTCGTCGAGCAGCCTGAGGTGCTGCACGCCCTCGGTCTTGGTGATGAAGAGGGCCGTGAGGCCGGGTCGCACCGCCGCCTCGATGTCGGGAATGGCGAGCTGCAGCGGCCGGTTGATGCGCACCGCCACGTCGGCGCCGCTCTTGGCGACCGTCTTCATAGTCTCCGGCAGCATGGCGCGCGCCTCGGGCTTTTGGGCCAGCTGGACGCTGTCCTCGAGGTCGACCAGCACGCAGTCCGCGCCGCGCTCGTGCGCCTTGTCGATGAACTTGGGAACGTTGCCGGGCACATAGAGGATCGAGCGCCAGACGGGCGGGACGGGCCTCATGACGTTGAATGTCACTTCTTCTTCCCTTTCGAAATGGCACCTGATGCGCAGAGCCTGTCGTATTCGGCCTCGCCAAGCAGCGGCTTCAGCAGCGCCTCATTGTGTTCGCCGACCTTGGGGGCGGCGCTCTTGAGGGCGCCTGGGGTGCCGGACAGGCGCGGCACCACGGGATGGGTCGGCAGCTCGCCCATTTCGTCGTCAGGAATCTCGATCAGGGCCTCGCGCTCCAGCACATAGTCGTCCTGCACGATCTGCGAGATGTCGTAGACCGGCCCTATTGTGACGCCGGCCTCGTCGAAGTAGCGCAGGTTCTCGTCGAGATCGCGCTCAGCGATGAAACCGCCGATGATCCCGTCCAGTTCGATGCCGTTCCGGACGCGCTCGATGTTGGTGGCGAAGCGCGGATCCTTCACCAGCTCCGGCCGGCCGATCTTGGCCAGCACGCGCTCGGCCATGCCCTGGGTCGAGGCCGAGAGACAGACCCAGTGTCCGTCCTTGGTCTGGTAGACGTTGCGGGGGGCAGCGTTGGTCGAGCGGCTGCCGCTCCTCACCTTCACTTCGCCGGTCAGCTTGTGGTTCGCGGCCTGCGGCCCCAGCACGGAGAACAGCGGGTCGAACAGCGGCAGGTCGAGCGTC
>JAUXRT010000193.1 GCA_030681635.1 Reyranella sp. | reverse complement strand
GATCGCTACTGGAACGCCATCGTCGGCAACGGCGGCCAGGAGAGTGCGTGCGGCTGGTGCAAGGACAGATGGGGCATCAACTGGCAGATCACGCCCAGGGTGCTGACCGAGGCGATGGCGATCGGCGGCGATGAAGCGGCGCGCGCGTTCGAGGCGATGATGGACATGAAGAAGATCGACGTCGCCAGGATCAAGGCCGCGCGACGCGGCTGACGCTCTTAGCGTGACTTGGGGGTGACCTGGCCGATGACGACATCCCTCTACGAGCTCAGCGTGCCGACCTTCCTGCAGACCGTGCGGGCCGTCGGCGGCTTCCTCGACCGTGCGGCCGCGCATTGCAGGGAGACGGGCGCCGATCCCGACGACTTCGTGAACGCACGCCTGTTCGACGACATGGCGCCCTTCCATTTCCAGATCGAAGCGGCGTCGCACCATTCCGTGTGGGGGGTCGAGGCCCTGAAGACCGGCGCCTTCACGCCGCCCGCGTTGGTCGGACCGGTTCCTTTCGCCGACCTGCGGGCCATGATGGGCCAGGCGGAAACGGCGCTGCAGGCGTTCACCCCCGACGAGGTCAATGGCTGGGCCGGCCGGGCGCTGAACATTACCCTCCATCGCCCGCTCGACGAAAACGATCGCTCCTGGAGGCCCTGGGCGCCGCGACAACACGCTTTCACGCCGGAGACTTTCCTTCTTTCCTTTTCGCTGCCCAACTTTCATTTCCACGCCGTCACCGCCTACGACATCCTGCGCACGCGGGGCGTGCCGCTCGGCAAGCGCGATTACGAGGGCCGGCTGCGCACGAGGTCCGCCTAGGTCGGCGACTTACGAAGCGCATCCCGATGCGTGCCCGATGCGTGTAAGCTGCGGCGCATGAAGCCGTATGTTCTCTGCCACATGGTCACGAGCGTCGACGGACGCATCTGGGGAAGCCGCTGGCGTCCCAAGGGCAATGTCATCCCCAATCTGTTCGAGCGCCTGCACGACCAGCTCGTCGAGGAGCTGGTCGGGGCCTCGTGGCTGTGCGGCCGCGTCACCGCGCAGGAATTCGCGCGCGGCAAGGGCAAGGTCTATCCGCCGACCACCGAGAAGCTCCCGCGCGAAAACTGGTTCGCGCTGCGCGAGGCCAAGGCATGGGGCGTGTTCCTCGATGCGCACGGCAAGGCGGTCTGGGAGCGGAAGGACATCGGCGGCGATCCGATCCTGGTGATCCTGACCGAGCAGGTGCCCGATTCGCATCTCGCCGGCCTGCGCGGCGAGGGCATCTCCTACATCTTCGCGGGCAAGACCGAGGTCGATCTCGCTCTCGCGTTCGAGACGCTGAGCCGCGACCTCGGCATCGTGAACCTGCTGATCGAAGGCGGCGGCGGTGCCAATGGCGCGGTGCTGCGCGCGGGCCTGCTCGATGAGCTGAGCCTCGTCATCAGCCCGGCGATCGACGGCAGCACGGGCGCGCCCACCGTCTTCAATTCAGGCGACGAGGACCTGGGGCCCGCGCCGATCGAGAGCATGGTGCTGGCGAGCCACGAAGTGCTCGACGGCGGCGCGGTGTGGCTGCGTTACAAGATGAGGTAGTCAGGCTTCCTGACCAGGGCCTGTTCTGATTGAACGGCATCATGCCTTCGTCATAGTCTTCCGGACCGCGAGCGTCCCGCTCGCTCGGGCTCATGAGCGAGCTCGGGCGGAGTAACCTCCGCCCTGTGACGCTCGCGGTCCGGAAGAACAAGAACAACAGTCGACTACATCCGATCGGAACGCACACCGAGGCCGCCCGGTTACAATCGTTACAATCGTTACGCGGCTTCCATTCCATCGCCGGCGGCCAATTTGGTACCCTGTTTTTCAAGTTGATGATCACTCTTGAAGAGAGGGGACACCGATGGCGCTCAGGATCGAGGAGACGATCGGCGGAGCGCCTACGGTCGGGTTGTTGGCCATCGGCGTCATGGCACTCGCGCTGATCTTCACCCATCCAGGCGGCAAGTCTTTGCTGAAAGGCACGAGCTACAGCCCTCAGTTCGCAGCCACCCAGCTTCCCTCTCCGCAGCCTCAAGTCCTCAGCCCGTCGATCGCGGAAATCCTGGCCCCGCCGAAGGAGGAGCTCCGGCCGAAAGTCACGCTCAGCCGCGATGAGATCGGCGAGGTTCAGGCCTGGTTGCGGGCGTATGATTTCCACCCCGGCCCCGTCGATCTGGCCGCCGGCCCGCGCACCTTCGCCGCCGTGAAGGCGTTTGAGGCAGCCCACCAACTTCCCGAGACCGGCAATCTCAATCGGGCTTTGCTCGAAACCCTGCGCCGCAAGTCAGGTCTGCCGCTCAGGTAGGCTCGCCGGAGAAGACCTTGTCGAGGTGAGATGTTTCGCGGGACCAGCCGCCGAGCGGCTGTTCGGGTGACGCGAATGCCGGCAGCGCCGTCTCGCCGTCCAGGAATTCGATGTCGATCCTGAAATCCTCATCCTGTTCGAAGGCGTGCCAGTGCTGGAAGTCCAGGTAGGCGCGACGGCCGTCGCGCAGGCGGAGCACGAAGCCCGCCGAACTCGTGTGCAGATCGCCGAAGGTCCAGAAGCGCTCGACGCGCTCGATGTCGCTTCGGGAGAATCCGTGGACTTCGCCATCGAGGACATGCAGCGCGTGGCCGAGTTCGTAGACTCCCTCAAGCCGGAGCGGTGCTTTTGACATCGCTGCCTCAGTCCGCTGCTGCCTTGTCGAGGAAGGTGAGCGTGCCGTCGGCCCGCTCGCCCTTGAGGTAGCGGAAGGTGCCGGCGCCGGTGGCGATCAGGTCGCCGGTCTGGTCGTAGATCTCGGTCTCGGCCGCGAAGGTGCTCTGGCTGGTCGAGGGCCGCCAGGCGCCCAGGATGGTGAGCACGTCGCCGTCGCGCGCCGCCTTGATGAACTGGGTGGTGAAGGCCAGCGTCACGCTGAGACGCCGCGCGGTCGCGGTGTCGTTGAAGGTGCAGGCGAAGCCGCTGGCCGAATCGAGCAAGGTCATCAGCACGCCGCCGTGCAGCAGGCCGTTGGCGTTGCACAGCTCCGGCCGCACTTTCAGGCGCATCTCGACGAAGCCGGTGCGCCAGCCCACGACCTCGTGGCCGATCAGGCCGTTGAAGCCGCGGAACTCATAAGGAGCGACCGGCCGAAGGTCGGCCGGTCGTTGGATTGCCATGATCGAAAACGATCGATGAGGGAGAGGGCGCGCCTTAGCGGCGCGCCATCGCCGAGATCGGCGGCCGGTGGCCGTTGCCGTTGGTCGCGGGACGGACGGCGGCAGTGGCGGGCGCCTGCGCCACGACCGGCTGGGCGGCCATGCCGGTGCGGATGTCGCGCGCGATCTTGACCAGGCGCGGGCCCCAGTCGGCTTCGAGACGGTCGCGGCTGATCTGGTAGATCGGCGCCGAGGCGTTGATCGCGTAGGCGGCGGTGCCGTCCGAGTTGCGCAGCGGCGCGCCGACGCCGCACAGCTCCGGCAGCCATTCGCCCCAGGTCACGCAGAAACCGTGATCGGTCAGTTCCTTGAACGAGCGCTCGAGGCCGGTCTTCACCTTGGCCCAGTCGTCGCGCCAGCGGCGGCGGATGGCGTCGATCTGCTTGTTGCGGTCGGCGTCGGGCAGCGAGAAGAGATAGGCGCGGCCCATCGCGGTGCTGGCCATCGGCACGCGGGTGCCGACGTCATGGGTGATCGCCACGACCGACGGGCCGCGGCAGGCTTCGAGGTAGATCATCGAGTGGCGGTCGCGGCCGCCCAGCGCGGTCGAGGCGTTGAGCGCATGCGCGAGCTGCTCGAGCGGCGCGCGTGAGGCGCGGCGGACGTCCATGCTGCTGATTGCGGCATAGCCCAGCGCCAGCACCGAGGCGCCCAGCTCATATTTGCGGAAGCGCCTGATGTAGTTGAGGTAACCCAATTCGGTCAGCGTGTGGGTGAGGCGGGCAACGGTCGGCTTCGGCAGGCCGGTGCGGTGGGCGATCTCCTGGTTGCCCAGCATGCCTTCGCCGGCATGGAAGGCGCGGAGGATGTCGAGGCCGCGGGCCAGCGCCGTGACGAACTGGCGATCCTTGCCGCTCGTCGCTTCCGCGAGACCTTGCTCCACGGAACTCTGAAAAGCCGCGGTTCGCGTGACGAGATGGCTGACGTTGCCCATGGCGCTCTCTCCTATGAATGGCCGTTTATTTTCGTGACGGCGGAAACTGCCATCGGTATGCGATTGCCGCAATGCGCAGGGTCAGGTTTTGACCTGCGAACGTGCAATGCCGCCATGTCACGAATGCGTGATTCGCTATCCACAGTTGTGTAAGCCCGATTCTCCGCACGGAATCGGTCATTTTCACCAACAATAGGTGACGCGGCGGGCACCTTTCGGTACGAGGTGACCATCCGCCGACCCCCACACGTCGGACCCCCGGGCAGACCGAGAGGCAAAAATTGGCCAAAGAACCCACCGTGCCTAAGGACATCGCGGCGCTGTCGTTCGAGGACGCGCTGAAGGAGCTGGAGGCCATCGTCCAGCAGCTCGAGCGCGGCCAGGTGAAGCTCGACGAGGCGATTTCGGCCTACGAGCGCGGCGCGTCGCTCAAGCGCCACTGCGAGCAGAAGCTCGCCGAGGCCAAGATGAAGGTGGAGAAGATCGTGTTCTCCGCCGACGGTTCGGTCAGCAGTCAGCCCGCCGACCTCGGCTGATTCCCCCAAGCTGAGTTCTGGCGTCACATGCCGCTGTCGTCACACCGCCAGTTCGAGACCGCCCTGGCCTTCGCCGCCGAGTCGGTCGAACGCACCATGGATCGCCTGTTGCCGCACGGCGACGAGGGTGAGGCGCGTCTCTTTGAAGCCATGCGCTATTCGAGCCTGGGCGGCGGCAAGCGGCTGCGCGCCTTTTTCGTGCTGGCCGGCGCCACGCTGTTCAAGGTTGGCGCGCATTCGGCGCTGCGAACCGCCAGCGCCATCGAGTTCGTGCACGCCTATTCGCTGATCCACGACGATCTGCCGTCGATGGACGACGACGACCTCAGGCGCGGCAAACCCTCCTGCCACAAGCAATTCGACGAGGCGACGGCGATCCTGGCCGGCGACGCGCTGCAGGCGCTGGCCTTCGAGGTGCTGGCGCATGACGAGACCCACGGCGATCCGGCGGTGCGCGTGGCGCTGGTCGCCGAGCTCGCGCGCGCCGCGGGCGCGCACGGCATGGTGGGCGGGCAGATGCTCGACCTGCTGGCAGAATCACAGGCGGGCGAGCGCTCGATCGGCGCCATCACGCGGCTGCAGCGGCTGAAGACCGGCGCGCTGATCTCGTTCTCCTGTACGGCCGGCGCCATCCTCGGAAAAGCCAGCGACCACCCGCGCATGGCGCTCCAGGCCTATGCCCACGACCTCGGCCTGGCCTTCCAGATCGCCGACGACCTGCTCGATGTCGAAGGCAATGTCGTGGATCTCGGCAAGACCCCGGGCAAGGACGCGGCGGCCGGCAAGGCCACCTTCGTGTCGATCCTGGGCGTGGAACGGGCCCGGGCCCAGGCCGCGATGCTGGCGCGACAGGCCGCCGCGCACCTCGACTCGTTCGGCGAGGCCGCGGATTTGCTAAGGCAGGCGGCGAATTTCGTCGTTGCCCGGCGGACATGAGAAGCGCGCATGTGCGGCCGGGCAGGAGTATGATGTTTAGATGACCGGTCAGAGCCTGACGCCTCTCCTCGATACCGTGGACGTGCCCGCCGACATCCGCCGGCTGCGCGCCGACCAGCTGCGTCAGCTCGCCGACGAGCTGCGCCAGGAGACGATTTCGGCCGTTTCGGTCACCGGCGGCCATCTCGGCGCCGGCCTGGGCGTGGTCGAGCTGACGGTGGCCCTGCATTACGTGTTCGACACGCCCAAGGACCGGCTGATCTGGGACGTTGGCCACCAGGCCTATCCGCACAAGATCGTCACCGGCCGCCGCAGCCGCATCCGCACCTTGCGCCAGGAGGGCGGGCTCTCGGGATTCACGCGACGGGCGGAGAGCGAGTACGACCCGTTTGGCGCGGCGCACTCCTCGACCTCGATCTCGGCCGGGTTGGGCATGGCCGTGGCGCGCGATCTCGCCGGCGGCAACAACAATGTCATCGCGGTGATCGGCGACGGCGCGATGAGCGCCGGCATGGCCTACGAGGCGATGAACAATGCGGGCGCGCTGCGCTCGCGGCTGATCGTGGTGCTGAACGACAACGACATGTCGATCGCGCCGCCGGTCGGCGCCATGTCCGGCCATCTGTCGCGGCTGCTGTCGGGCCGGCCCTACGTCACGCTGCGCAATCTTGGCCGCACCTTCGCCGAGTCGCTGCCCAAGCCGCTCGAGATGGCGGCGCGCCGGGCCGAGGAATTCGCGCGCGGCTTCGTGGCCGGCGGCACCTTGTTCGACGAGCTGGGCTTCTACTATGTCGGCCCCGTTGACGGGCACAATCTCGACCATCTGCTGCCCGTCCTGAAGAATGCGCGCGACAGCGATCTCGACAAGCCGATCCTGGTCCATGTCGTCACCAAGAAGGGCAAGGGCTATCCGCCGGCCGAGGCCAGCGACGACAAGTACCACGGCGTCGTGAAGTTCGATGTCGTGACCGGCAAGCAGTCCAAGCCTGTCGCCAACGCGCCGCAATACACGGCGGTGTTCGCCAAGGCGCTGATCGCCGAGGCCGAGGCCGACAAGAAGATCGTGGCGATCACCGCGGCGATGCCGTCGGGTACCGGCCTCGACAAGTTCGCGGAGCGCTTCCCTGATCGTCATTTCGACGTCGGCATCGCCGAACAGCACGGCGTTACCTTCGCCGCCGGACTTGCTTGTGAGGGTTTCAAGCCGTTCGCGGCGATCTATTCGACCTTCCTGCAGCGCGGCTACGACCAGGTCGTGCATGACGTCGCCATCCAGAACCTGCCGGTCCGATTTGCCATCGACCGCGCCGGCCTGGTCGGCGCCGACGGCGCCACGCATGCCGGCTCGTTCGACGTGGCCTACCTGGGGTGCTTGCCGAACTTCGTCGTCATGGCGGCGGCCGACGAGCTCGAACTGATGCACATGGTGGCGACGGCCGCCCAGATCGATGACCGTCCCTCGGCCTTCCGCTATCCGCGCGGCGAGGGTGTCGGCATAGAACTGCCGGTGCGCGGCACGCCGCTCGAGATCGGCAAGGGCCGCATCCTGCGCGAGGGCACCAAGATCGCGCTGCTGAGTTTCGGCACGCGCCTCGGCGAATGCCTCGTCGCCGCCGAGGATCTCGCGGCCAAGGGGCTGAGCGCCACGGTGGCCGACGCCCGCTTTGCCAAGCCGCTCGACACCGACCTGATCCGGCGCCTCGCGCGCGAGCACGAGGTGCTGATCACTATTGAAGAGGGATCGGTCGGCGGCTTTGCCAGCCAGGTGCTGCAGTATCTCGCGAGCAACGGCCTGCTCGATCACGGTTTGAAAGTGCGGCCGATGATCCTGCCCGACCGCTTCATCGACCATGCCGCCCCGGCCAAGCAGTACGAACAGGCCGGCCTCAACGCGCCGGCGATCGTGGCCACGGCCATCGCCGCCCTCGGCCAGCAGACCGAGCGCGCGCGCGGCTGATCGGCCGGCCGGGAAGACGCCTCAGTCCCGCGGATCGATCGGCGTCAGGGCCGGCGCGCGCGCTTCCACGATCTCGGCGGCGTCGAAGCATAGATCTTCGCGATAGCGGCCGGCGACGATCTGGACCCCGACCGGAACACCGCCGGCCAGCCCCGTTGGAACGGCGACCGACGGAAAGCCCAGAACCGGAATGGCCAGCAGCGAGTGCTGCGCATCGATCAACTTCATGACGGTGGCCCGGTCCTCCTGGTCGAGGCCCGCGCGGAACGGGAGCTGGTCCGAGACCGGCAGCACGATGATGGGAAACCGTTCGAAGAACAGTTGCCAGTCGCGGATCAGCGACAGGCGGGTCTCGAAGCCCGCAAGGATGCCGTCACCATCGAGGCGCGGCGCATAGGCGATGTGGTCGTCCATGCCCCGGCGGCTTTTCTCGTCGCCGTATTGCTGAACCGCCGGCGCGAGCGCGCGCCGCCCTTCGTTGATGACCAGCCGGTGCCACAGGTCGGCCGCCTCGCCGAGCCGGGGCGGCATGATCTCCTCGACGGCGTAGCCGGCCTCGGCAAGGCAGCGCCCGGCCGTTCTCACGGCGTCGCTTACTTCCGGCACCGTCTCGCCAAAAGGATTCGGCGCGATGGCGACGCGGATCGGCCGCGCCGCTACAGGACCCGCCAACGGCACGGGCACCCACATGGGGTCGCGCGGGTCGCCGACGGCCATCGCGGCGAGGCCGAGCCGCAGATCGGCGACGCGGCGGGCGAGCGGGCCCTGGACCGACATCAACTGAGCCGTGATCGGCCGTTCCGCCTTGGCCGACGGATTGAAGGAGGGAATGCGCCCCGGCGTCGGCCGCAATCCGGCAACGCCACAGGCATAGGCCGGGTATCGGATCGAGCCGCCAAAATCGTTGCCATGGGCGAGCGCCACCATGCCGGCGGCAACCGCCGCCGCGGCGCCGCCGCTGGAACCGCCAGGCGTCAGCCCGGCGCTCCACGGGTTGCGCGTCGCGCCGTGCAGGTCGTTGTCGGTGAACCAGCGGTGGGAGAAGGCGGGCGTGTTGGTGCGCCCGACGATCACCGCGCCGGCCTTGCGCAAATTCGCGACCAGGGGATTGTCCTCGGCGGCGATGACATCGCGGAAGGCCACCACGCCATTGGTCGTGGCGCAGCCCTTTTGATCGATATTCACCTTAACCGCGACAGGCACCCCGTGCAGGGGCCCCAGCGCGGCGCCGTTTTTCACCGCCGCATCGGCAGCATCGGCGGCCGCCAACGCCTCGTCGGCCAGCACCTGGACGACGGCGTTGATGGTCGGATTGACGGCGGCGATGCGGTCCAGGCTGGCCTGGACGGCCTCGCGGCTCGAGATCGTGCGGCTGCGAATGGCCGGCGCCAGTTCGGCTGCCGGCCAACGCCACAGGTCGCGATGCACGGTCGCCGCTTAGCCCTTGGGCTGCGGGATGATGCGCAGGTAGGGCTTCGGGGCCTTCCAGCCGTTGGGGTACTTGGCCTTGGCCTGCTCGTCGGAGACGGCCGGGACGATGATCACGTCCTCGCCGTTCTTCCAGTTCACCGGCGTCGCCACCTGGTGCTTGGACGTGAGCTGGCAGCTCTCGAGGATGCGCAGCACCTCGTCGAAGTTGCGGCCGGTGCTCATCGGGTAGGTGAGCATCGCCTTGATCTTCTTGTCCGGGCCGATGACGAAGACCGAGCGGACCGTGGCGTTGTCGGCGGCGGTGCGGCCTTCCGACGTCGTGCCGGCGCCCTCGGGCAACATGTCGTAGGCGGTGGCGACCTTGAGCTCGGGATCGCCAATCATCGGATAGGTGACGGCGTGGCCTTGAGTCTCCTCGATGTCCTTGGCCCATTTCGAATGGTTGGCCACCGGATCGACCGAGAGGCCGACGATCTTGGTGTTGCGCTTGTCGAACTCGGGCTTCAGGCCCGCCATGTAGCCGAGCTCGGTCGTGCAGACCGGCGTGAAGTCCTTGGGATGCGAGAACAGGATCGCCCAGCCGTCGCCGATCCACTTGTGGAACTCGATCGGGCCCTGGGTCGTCTCGGCCTTGAAGTCAGGCGCGGTGGAGTTGATGCGAAGTGTCATGGCAGATGTCCTCCTCTGTTCGGGGCGTAACTCATCCCTTCCGGGCGGGCCGGTCAAGCCTTAGCAGGAATCCAGCTTATGAGGCCCATGCCGCCATCAACTTCTACTGTCGTACCCACCACATAGCGGCCAAATCTTTCCGACAGAATGGCGACGGCGACCTGGGCGATGTCGTCGGGAGTCCCCGCGCGGCCAAGGGGGATTTGCGCCACCAGGGCATCGAGATTGTCGGCGACGAAGCCGCCGCCGGGAATCGCGCCGGGGGCGATGGCATTCACCCTGATTCCGTCGGGCGCCAGCACGCGCGCCAGTTCCTTCATCACCATCGTCATGCCGGCCTTGGAGGCGCTGTAGTGAGCGAGATTGCGCGCCGTGTCGCGATGCTGCGAGGTGATCAGCAGCATGCGGCCCTTGATCTTGTTGTCGCGCATGTGGCGCCCGACCTCGCGGGCGAGGAAGAAGCCGGAGCGCAGGTTGATGTCGATCATGGCGTCCCACGTCTCCTCGCTCACCGACAAGGGCGTGTCGACTTCGAGACGGCGCGGGCTCGCGGCATGGACGAACAGCGAGAGGGTGCCGAGCTTCTTGATGGCGCCGTCGAGCAGGCCCTTCCAGCCGTCGCGTCTGGAAAGATCGGCGGCCAGGAAATCGATGCCGTCCTCGGCCGGTGGCGCCGTGATGTCGCTGCCCAGGACGGTGGCGCCCTCGGCCAGCAGGGCCTTGGCGATGCCGCGGCCGATGCCGCCGGCACAGCCGGTGATCAGGGCGCGCTCGCCCTCTAAAAGTTTCATGCTCATGGTTGCCATGCTAGCAGGGCAACCATGGCGGCCAAGACAAGACTTGATGTGGCGCTGGTCGAGCGCGGGCTGGCGGAGACACGCGCCGCGGCGCAACGTCTTGTCATGGCCGGACTCGTTTTTTCCGGCGAACGGCGCCTCGAGAAGGCGGGGCAGGGCGTCGGACCCGACATAGCGCTCGAAGTCCGCGGCCAGCCGCATCCCTATGTCTCGCGCGGCGGCTTGAAGCTCGAGAAGGCGCTCGATCACTTCGCCATTCCGGTCGCCGGCCGTCTCGCGCTCGATGTCGGTTCGTCGACCGGCGGTTTCACCGACTGCCTGTTGCAGCGCGGGGCGGCCAAGGTCTACGCCGTCGATGTCGGCACCAACCAGCTCGCCTGGAAACTGCGCAGCGATCCGCGCGTGGTCTCGCTGGAGAAGACCAACATGCGCGAGGTGACGGTGGCCGAGATCCCCGAGCCGGTGGCGTTGATTGTCTGCGACGCCTCGTTCATCGGCCTGCGCACCGTGCTGCCGGCGGCGCTGGCGCTGGCGGCCTCAGGCGCCCATCTCGTGGCGCTGATCAAACCGCAGTTCGAAGTGGGCAAGGGCCGCGTCGGCAAGGGCGGCATCGTGCGCGATCCCGCGTTGCATGAAGAGGTCTGCACCACGATCTCGGCGTGGCTGGCCGAACAGCCGGGCTGGCGCGTGCTCGGTGTGACGGAAAGCCCGATCACCGGCGCCGAAGGCAACAAGGAGTTTTTGATTGCGGGCGTGTTCAGCGGATAGCGCGCGAGACCCGGAACTTGTTGTTGTCGGTCAGCGTCTCGAACGAGGCGAAGTGTTCCTTCAGCAGCGGCTCGTAGGGCAGGCCGCGGTTGGCGACCATATAGAAGTGTCCGCCGGGCTTTAGCGCCCGAGCGGCGGCCACGATGAAGCCCTGACCCAGCGCCGGCTCGGCCGCGCGCCCGGCGTGGAAGGGCGGATTGCAGACGATGGCGTCGTAGCGCGTCGGTGGGGCTTCCGTGATCAGGTCCAGCCAATGCGCCGAGGCCCGCGGGTCCGGCACGTTCGCGCGCGCCGCCTCGGTGGCGCGATGCTCGGCGTCGATCATGTCCAGCCGCGCGACCCCGGGGCAATGGTCGAGGAGGTGGCGCGAGAGGTAGCCCCAGCCGCAGCCGAAATCGGCGACCGTGCCGGCGATGTCGTCGGGCAGGTATTGGGCGAGCAGGGCGGAGCCGTCGTCGACATGGTCCCAGCTGAAAATGCCGGGCTGGCTGAGCCACGGGCCGGCGCCGACCGGCTGCAGCTTCGCCAGCCCGCGCCAATAATCGGGTGGTACGCGCTCACCCTTGTCGAGCCAGAAGACGCGGCAATGGAACTTGGAAATCTTGTCGGCGAGGCCGAACGCCTTGCCGACGTGTTTCTCCAGGCTGGCGGCGCCATCGTCGTTGGCGCCGGCGCAGACCAGCCGGCCGCCGGGGGCCAGCAACGACCAGCCCCGCGCGATGTTGGCGAAGTTCTCCTCCTTGTGCTTGGTCAGCAGCACGAGGCCGAGTTCCCAGCCTGGTTCGTGGGCGTCGCCGTCGAGGCGCGGCACGACCGACCATCCCCTCTGCGTCAGGCGCAGATGCTCGGGCCGGAACGATTGCTCGGCGTCGAGTTCCTTTAGCGGAATAACCTCAGCCCGCAGGAAGAACGCTCGCCCCCCTGTTGTGGGGAGGGCGAGCGCTCCAGACTCGAAGGCGTAGGCGAGCGCGCGTGCTGCCTGGCTCACGGAACCAGAACAGCCCGTCCCATGATCAGGCCCTTGCGCAGTTCCTGCAGCGTGGCGTCGGCCTCGTCGAGCTTGCGCTTGATCGTCGGCACCGGCGTCACCTTGCCGGAGGTGACGAGGTCCATCATCTCCTTCATCTCGGCCGGGCTGCCGGTGACGGAGCCCAGGATCTGGCAGCCGGTGAAGGCGAACATCGGCAGCGGGATCGAGAAATTGCCACCAAAGAGTCCGACCACGATCAGTCGGCCGCCACGGCCCAAGGCGCGCAGGCCGAACTGCGCCGTGCTCTCGGCGCCGACGAAATCGATGGCGGCGCCGACACCGGTGCCGCCGGTCAGCTCCTGGACAGTCTTGCGGGCGTCCTTGTCACGCGGATCGAAGGCGGCCACGGCGCCGTTCTCGAGCGCCAGCTTGCGCTTGTTCTCGTCGATGTCGGCCACGATCGGCTCGCGGCCGAGGACCGACTTGGCAAAGCGCACGCCCATCAGGCCGACGCCGCCGGCGCCGATCACCAGGATCGGCTTGCCGGCATCGTGGCCGACCGCTTTCTTGACCGCGCCGAAGGCGGTGATGCCCGAGCAGGCGTATAGGCAGGCGAGCTCTACCGGCAGGTTGCCGTAGGGGTAGAGATACTTTGCGTGCGGCACCAGGACATGATCGGCATAGCCGCCGTCGTTGTTGACGCCCAAGGCGCGCGGGGTCGGGCAGAGATGTTCGATGCCGGTGGTGCAGTACCAGCACTTGCCGCAGCCGATCCAGGGATAGACCACCGCCTTGTCGCCGATCTTGGCGCCTTTTGCGTCGGGGCCCAGCGCCACGACCTCGCCCACGATCTCGTGGCCCATGGTGCGCGGCGGATTCATGGTCTTCTGGGTCGACACCTTGTTGCCGCCGCCCATGTCGAAGAAACCTTCCCACAGATGGACGTCGCTGTGGCAGACGCCGGCGGCGGTGACGCGCACCAGGACCTCGGTGCCCTGCGGGGCCGGGTTGGCTTCCTCGACCTTCTGCAGCGGCTGGCCGAACTCGACGACCTTGTAGCTTTTCATTGAACGAACTCCCGTGACTTTGGCGCCGGACCATAGGCGAAACCGACGCAGCGTCCCAGTGTTACGGAGGCATAGCCGATATCGCGCCGCGGCAAAATATTCAAAATTCCGAAAAGTTTCGAAAATCCGTTTACAGACAGTGGAGCTTGCCCCACGATCCGGCCCAACGGCGCATCGACAATGAACGCGTCGAGTGGAGGAAGCGATGATCGATCGGATGGGTGCGTGGCCTCGTCGCCGCGTCTTGGCGGGCATGGTTGGAGCAACGGCGGCGCTGGGAGCGCCCGCGATCCTGCGCGCGGCGCCGTCGGGCAAGCCGGTGCGGGTGGGCGGGACGCTGTCGTTGACGGGCTTCCTCGCCCAAACCGCGCAGATCCACAAGATCGCGGCCGAGATCATGGTCGAGGAGATCAACGGCCGGAACGGCTTCCTGGGCAGGCCGGTCGAATATGTGTTGCTCGACGATCAGTCGAAGCCGGATGTCGCGCGCAGCCTCTATGAGAAGCTGATCACCGTCGACAAGGTCGACCTGATCCAGGGGCCCTACGCTACCGCGCCGATCCTGGCGGCGATGGGCGTCGCCCAGCGTTACAACAAGGTGATCATCCAGAGCAGCATGGGCATCCCCAAGCTGCAGACCTACGAGATGGCATTTCCGGCGACGCCGTTCGGGCCCAACCCCGACCAGACCTATCCCAACGTGATCCTGGATGCGATGGCGAGCCTGCCGACGCCGCCCAAGACCATCGTCATTCTCACCAGCAAGTTCCCCTCGGCGCAGTTCATGGCGCAGGGCATGCGGACCGAGGCGGAGAAGCGCGGCGTGAAGGTGGCGCTCTACCTCGAATACGAATCCGGCAACCGCGACTTCGGCGCCATCGCTGCCCGCGTGAAGGAGGCCAATGCCGACTTCCTGTGGGTGGGCTCGCTGGGGCTGGAGAGCAACCAGATCCTGGAAGCGCTGCGCAAGCTCGACTACACGCCGAAGACCAGCTTCCATCTTTATCCGGCGCCGGGGCCGCTCGCTCTGTCGCCCGACGGCAACCTCGTCTGGTCCTCGACCTTCCTCGAGCCCGACGAGCCGTTCATGAGCCGGCCGGGCATGAAGAAGATCTCCGAGCTCTACAAGGCGCGGGCCACCAAGGCCAACCTGCCGTACCCGATCATCGATGCGCAGGCCGCCGGCATGGTGGCGGCGTGGCAGATCCTCGAGCAGGGCGTGAACGGCGCCAAGAGCCTCGAGGACAAGCAGATCGCGGCATGGCTGAAGAAGAACGTGGTGACCACGGTCTACGGCCCGACCAAGTTCGACGGCCTGTACAACCACGGTGCGCCGGCCCAGCTCATCCGCCAGGTCCAGAACAAGGAATGGAAGGTTGTCTGGCCGAAGGAATTCGCGGCTCCCGGTGTGAAGCTGATCGGCTCGTAACGCGGCATGCCGAGTGCAACGCTTCTCGGCCAGGCGCTGATCTCCGGCGTCCTGGCCGGCGGGATGTATGGATTGCTGGCGCTGGGCCTCAGCCT
>JAUXRT010000192.1 GCA_030681635.1 Reyranella sp. | reverse complement strand
CGCGCGTCACCTCGATGTAGCCATCATGGTCCTCGGGGCTGATCGGCTCCTCGAACCCCCGGCTGTCGTGTTCTTCCAGCATGCGGCCGAGTTTGATGGCGTTGGGCACCGAGAAGCAGTGGTTGGCGTCGACCGCCAGTTTTACGTCGGGGCCGATCGCCTTGCGCACGGCGCCGACGCGCTTGGCATCGAGCTTGAGATCACCCAGGCCGATCTTCATCTTGATGGCGCGAAAGCCGTCGTTCTTGAACTCCAGCGCCTCTTCCACCGCCTCCTCGACCAGCCGGTTCATGTCGATGAAGTAGAGGCCGGTCGCGTAGGGGATGACCTCGGTGCGGTAGGCGCCGCCGATCAGCTTGTGCACCGGCTTGTTCACGGCGCGGCCCATGATGTCCCACAGCGCGATGTCGATGCCGGAGATGGCCGAGATCGCCATACCGGTCGTGCCGTAATCCTTGATCCTGTTGTAGAGGTCTTCCCAGATCGCCTCGACGTCGAACGGATCGCGGCCGACGACGCGCGCCTTGAACTGCGTCTCGACGAAGGTCTTGGCGACAGCGGCGGGACCGTAGCATTCGCCCCAGCCGGTGATGCCCTCGTCAGTCGAAATTTCGACCAGGCAGGTCGAGCGCGTGCCATAGACCCAGCCGCGCGCCGACACGAACGGCTTGTCGACCTTGCACTGCAGAATGTGGCAGACGATGTCTGTCACCTTCATCGTTCGATCCCTCCGCGTTGTGGCGGAGGAAACTGCCGGAAACAGACTGCCCTGTCACGAGGTCAGAAGCGCAGTCGTTTTCCCACCGCGAGCGGTACCAGCGTGCCGTCTCCGAATTCGTTGGCGAGAGCGGTCGTGGCGCGCCAACCCGTGCAGTGGCCGGCGGCGATCACGTCGAGATCGAAGCCGCGAAGCGCCGCCACGGTCTGCGGAATGATGCGCTCGTTGATGCCGGAGAGATGCAGGCCCCCCAGGACGGCATGCAGCTTGACGCCGGGGAAGCAGTCGCGCGCATGCGCCAGCACGTTGATCACGCCGGCATGGCTGCAGGCCGTGAGCACGACGAGGCCCTTGCCGCGCACATGGAAGGCGATGAAGCGTTCGTCCACCAGCAGCTCGTCGAGTTCCCAGCCCTCGCCATCCAGGGTACGGCGATGCTGGCCGGGCATGCCGACCTCGAAGCCGCTGCGGCGTGGGATTTCGCCGCTGACGAAGACCGTGTCGCCCGCGATCGCCTGCGCCTCGCGCGTGGAGACGACCCGAGCCCCGTGTGCGGCAAGCGCCGCCTCGGAGGGCACATCCTCCATCAGCCGGAAGGAACCGTCGGGCATTTTTACGGAGCGGCTGCGGAACATGTCGGGATGCATGTAGCAGGGCACTTCCCGCCCGCCGTTACGATCGCGCACGAGCTGCAGCGCCCGCAGCATGGCGCCGGCATGATCCCAATGGCCGTGGCTCAGCACCATGGCCTCGACCGGGCCGAGATCGACGCCGAGCCGCGAGACGTTCTGCTCGAAGGTGCGGTCCTCCGGCCCGGAATCGAACAGGACAGTACGCGTGCTGTCGCCACTACGCAGCGTAAGCAGGCAGCTGAGGCCGTGGGCGGCACAGCACAGGCAGGCGCCGCCCAGCACCCAGGCCGCGCCCCGCCGCCGCCCAAGAGCGGCCGTCTCGGTCTCGACGAACGAGGGGACGGACGACAGCGAGTCCGTGACATTGTCGACGAGGATCTGGATGTCGACGGAATCGACAGCCGAGAGTTTGGCCATGATGCGTCTCCCCTAAACGGCGATCAGCAGATTGCCGAGCTTGTCCTGGCGGACCTTGTCGCCGGGCTCGACAACGGTGGTGCAATCGAGCTGCTCGAGGATCGCCGGTCCTGCGAACACTGAATCGCGCGGCAGTTTTTCGCGTGCGTAGACCGGAGTCTGGCGCCAGCCGTCGGTGAACCAGACGCGGCGCTCGCCGACCTGGGCGGCCTTCAGCGTTGGCGCGCGTTCGGTGGCGGCAAGGGCGGCGAGCGAAATCTCCGGCCGCACGCCGATCACCGCGGTGTGGAGATTGACCAGGACGGGCGGGATCTCCGCCAGCTCGATGCCGAAGCGGCGGAAGTAGGCCGCCGCAAACGCCTTGTGCAGGCCCGCGACGCCGATATCCGGCCGGTCGACGCCGACCGAGAGGATGTGGCTCTGGCCCTGGAACTGCATGTCGGCCGTGTGGACGCGGCGCAGCTCGCGCACCGGCACGCCCTCGCGGCCGATCGTGGCCTCGCCCTCGGCCGACTGCTCGGCATAGATGCGCGCCACCGTGGCATCGTCGAGCAGCGACAGCGGCTTGTTCACCGTGCGCACATAGTCGTGCCGCAGGTCAGCCACGACGCAACCCAGCGCATTGGTGATGCCGGGTCGGGCCGGCACCAGCACGGTCGGGATCGCGAGTTCACGGGCGAGCGCAGTGGCATGCAACGGGCCCGCGCCGCCGAAGGCAAACAGGGCGAAGTCGCGCGGATCGTGGCCGCGCGACAGCGAGACCAGGCGGATGGCGCCCGCCATGCGGTCATTGGCGATGCGCAGGATGGCGGCGGCCGCCGCCTCGGCGTCGAGGCCGAGCCTGACGCCGACCTTGTCGAGGATGATGGCGCGCACATGGTCGAGCGTGACCGGATGGTCGACGCCGCGCAGCCGGTCGGGATTGAGCCGGCCCAGCACCAGGTTGGCATCGGTGATGGTGGGCTCAGCTCCGCCGCGGCCGTAGCAGATCGGGCCGGGCCGCGCGCCCGCGCTCTCCGGGCCGACCCGCAGCATGCCGGCCGAATCGACCGAGGCGATCGAGCCGCCGCCGGCGCCGATCGTGTGCACGTCGACCATCGGCACGTGGATGGGCATGGCATATTCGAGTTCCAGCTCGCCCGAGACCTGCGGCACGGCGTTCTCGATCAGCCCGACGTCGGTCGAGGTGCCGCCCATGTCGTAGGTGATGAGATGGCGATGGCCCGAGGC
>JAUXRT010000188.1 GCA_030681635.1 Reyranella sp. | reverse complement strand
CGAGCAGACGCTGACCGACCGGCGCTGGGACATGACCTATCTCGGCATGCAGGTGCTGATCGAAGGGCTGGCGCTGGCCGCCTTCCAGCGCATCCGCGACACCGCCAAGAACAACCTCGCCGGCGCGGTCAACGCCTACGTGATGCAGGACGAGGCACGCCACGTCACGTTCGGCCGCATGGCGCTGCGTGAATACTACCCGCATCTGAGCGACGCCGAGCGCGCCGAGCGCGAGGAGTTCGTGGTCGAGGCGCTCTACTTCATGCGCGACCGCTTCAACCAGGCCGAGGTCTGGATGCGGTCGGGCCTGCCGGTCGATAAGCTGATGGAATACGCCTACAACTCCGGCGCCATGCAGTCGTTCCGCTCCAGGCTCTTCACCCGCATCGTGCCGATCCTCAAGGAGATCGGCCTGTTCGGACCCAAGGTGCAGAAGGCGCTGGGCGACATGGGCGTGATGGAATACGCCAAGATCGACATCAACCAGCTGATCGGCAACGACCTCAAGGTCGCCGACGACTTCGACAAGAAGAAGTTCGTGCAGGACGCGATCGCGGCCGAATAGCGCTGGTCTCCGAAGATCGGAAAGGGGGCCTCGCGGCCCCTTTTTCACGTCCGAACAACAACAACCTCATGCTGAGGAGGCTGCGAAGCAGCCGTCTCGAAGCATGGGCTACACGCATCACGTCTGTTGCCCATCCTTCGAGACGCCGCGCTTTAGGCGCATGTGAATGCGCCGACGCCGCTCCTCAGGATGAGGTGGTTCCGTCGACTTGAGACAGGAAGACTCTATTTACAGGTATCGATCCTGGGCGGCGCGTCGAGCACGGTCGCCACCTTCGTGATGTCGAGGCAGCGCGCGCCGATCCAGGCCTTGCCCTGCACGAAGATCGCGAAGCGCGCGAAAGTGTCGGCCTGCTCGGCCGGCGTCGGCCGGTTGCGCGCCAGCAGCCAGGCCAGCGCATAGATGTTGCTGGTGGCGAAGTCGGCCGATGCGATGTCGAGGTCCTTGCCCCACAGGGCGGCGTTCTTCTGCGCCGCCCCGCTGGGGTCGGGCAGGCCGGCGAGCCAGGCGTGCGCGGCGGAGGTCATGGCATAGGCGCCGCCGTTCTGGTTGCGCAGCGCCTTGGCCTGTTCGGCCACACCGACATAGCCCTGGCCCTCGATCGTGCTGTTGGCGCAGCCGCGGCGGCAGAGCGCCACGAACATCAGGTACTCGGCCAGGATGATCTCGATGTTGCCGTTGTTGTGCCGGCGCCAGGCGCGCGCCAGGTTCCAGCCCTGCGTGAGCTCCGCGCCCGACCACTGCTTGGCCGCCTGAGGCGTGTCGCGTTCGAGCTCGCCGATCACGGCCTGCGCGGCGGACTGCCATTCGGCGGGAATTTGCGCGGCAGCCGGTGTGGCACCAAGCAGGACCAGCAACAGGATCGAGATCGCTCGTTTCATCGCGGGGCTCCCTAATATTTGCGGGCCGTCTTGCGGTCGCGGCTTTGGTATTGAAGCAGGTTGTCGGCGCGCATCACGGTGGCGTCGGGCGCCATCAGCCAGCGCATCTGGCTTGGCGCGATCAGCCTGTAGTGGCGTGCATCGTCGAGGGCGGCGCCGACATCCCAGCAGTTCTCCTCGTTGGTGATCCAGGTGCCGGGGGAGAAGCGGCGCAGGTCGAACGCCGCCGAATAGGTGCGCAGCGTCTTGCGGCCATTGTTGAAATATTCGTGGAAGTACGACATCGCGAGCTCGCGCAGGCTGCGGTAGACAGGATCGCGCCAGCGCAGCCACGCATGGTTGCTCTTGGAGATCGCGCCCCAGCAGCCGTTGCGGCGGAACAGGGCGACGACATGGTCGGAATCGCCCTTGGCGGCCGTCAGGTCCATGAGCAGCGGCGGCTCGCCGTGCAGCCACAGCGCACAGGCGGCAACGAAGGCGGCTTCGATGCAATGCGCCTTGCGGTGGCGCAGCACGCCGCGGACCGACCGCAGCGTGTCGCCGTCCGGCTCGAAATTGGCGCGCAGGCCCGCGACGAACTCCTGCACGCGCTGCGGCGTGCGCAACGCGGCGAGAACGCGACCCTCTTCGATCGAAAGGCCGAGGTCGCCTGAACTGGGTTTTTTGCGGCTGCGCATCGACTGCAAGTGTGCCGCGCCAGCGCGCGGCAGGCCAGTGAATGCGGCCGGTGAATGCGGCCAGAGAATTGGATCGGCCAGAGATATTGGATCGGGAAGCAGGTCGGGGTGGTTGGTGGAGCTGAGGGGGATCGAACCCCTGACCTCCTCATTGCGAACGAGGCGCTCTCCCAGCTGAGCTACAGCCCCCTCCGACCTGGAGAACCGCGCGGATAATGGTTGCTGGGCCACCTGTCAAGCAAACCGGTCTATGTTAGCGTCCCACGGGCTTTTTCGAAGGAGAGTAACCAGTGGCAAACGACAAGAAGGCGGTTCAGAGCGACGCGGCTCCCAAGGCGCTCGGACCCTACTCGCAGGCGATCGTGGCCAACGGGATGGTCTTCTGCGCCGGGCAAATCCCTCTCGATCCGGCGACCGGCGACCTCGTCGCGGGCGGCATCGCCGAGCAGACCCACCAGGTCCTCAAGAACCTGCGCGCCGTGCTGAAGGCGGCCGGCAGCGATCTCGACCGCTCGGTCAAGACCACCGTGTTCCTGAAGAGCATGGACAGCTTCACGGCCATGAACGAGGTCTACGGCCGGCCGGAGTATTTCGGCGCCAACCCGCCGGCGCGCTCGACCGTGGAAGTGGCGCGCCTGCCGCGCGACGTGATGGTCGAGATCGAAGTCGTGGCGCTGGTCTGACGATATGGCCGATCCAATGACCTGGACCTGGTTGGCTGTGCTGTTGGGGCTGGGCTCGTTCGCGATGGCCGCCACAATGACTATCGTGCTGATCGGCTACCTGCTGATGTTGCTCGTGCTGATCATCCCGACCTGGCGGATTTGCACGCGAGCAGGCTTCTCCGGCGCGCTGTCGCTGTTCCATCTCGTGCCGTTGATCGGCCCGTTCATCGTCATGGCCGTGCTGGCCTTCAGCGCCTGGCCCAACGGCGAAGCCGCGCGGCCCCTCATTTCGCAGGGGCGGCGCTCATGATGGGCGTGGAGATCGCGGCGCTGATGGGCTTCTTCGGCCTCACCGGCGCCTTCGCCCTGGTCGGCACCGTGCTGGCGGGGTGGATGGCCTGGCGCATCGTCGAGAAGGCGGGCCTGCCGGGCTGGGCGGGCCTTGGCGCGATCCTGCTGACGCTGACGGGCATCGGCTCGATCGTGCCGCTGGTCCTGTTGTGGGTGTTCGCCTTCATGCGCTGGCCGCGCGATGAGCCTGCGGCCGGCACAGCCGCGGGCTTTGCACCCGCCGGCCGGCCGACGGGCGGACCCCATCCACCGACCCCGGCCGCGCTGGCGGCGCCCGCAATGGCGCTGGCCGACCGGCGCGGCTGGCAGCTCACCGGCACGCTCGCCGGCGGCGGGATGGTGGCGCTGGCCATCGACGGGACGTCGGGCAGCTATGTGATCACCGGCGCGCCCGCGGCCCAGGCCTCCGACCTGTCGGTGCCCGACCCGTCGGTCGGCAAGCCCCACGCCCGGTTGCTGATGGCCGGTACGCGGCTTGGGCTTGAGGATCTGGGCAGCCCCGGCGGCACCTTCATCGACGGCGCCCGCCTGCTGCCCGAGCACGGGCCCAGGGATATCAGCGGGGCGCGTGCAATCCGGATCGGCAGTGTCGAGCTGGTCCTGTCGCGGACCTGAAACAGGCCAAACCTCAAATGGGCTTGTGATCGGCATTCCCCGCCGAGTAGGGTGCGCGCGGCCGGCAGCCTGCCGGCATTTTTAGGCGGGGACGCAATGCTGTCGCTGGCGGTGCTGATCGACAAGGTGATCGACATCTATACCTGGATCGTGATTGCGGGAGCGATCATGAGCTGGCTGGTGGCGTTCGGCGTGGTCAACATCAGCAACAAGTTCATCCGGATGGCCGTCGATGTGCTCTATCGACTGACCGAGCCGGCGTTGCGCCCGATCCGCCGCATCCTGCCCAACCTCGGCGGCGTCGACATCTCGCCCGTCATCCTGCTGCTCGGCCTGTTCTTCGTCCGCAGCCTGCTGTGGGAATACGTCTGGCCAGCGCTCATCTAGCAGCGGCGGATCCGGCCTTCCTGCGCCGCACCGTCCAGGGCGTGACGATCGAACTGCGCGTGCAGCCGAAGGCGCGCCGCACGGCTCTCGAATTTTCCACCGGAGGTTCCACAGGGGGTGCGCTGAAAGCCGCGGTGACGGCGCCGGCGGAGGACGGTAAGGCCAACGCCGCCGTGGTCGCGCTGCTGGCCGCCGAGTGGCGCCTGCCCAGATCGGCCTTCGATGTCCTGAGAGGCGCCGCCGCACGCGACAAGGTTTTTAGCATTTCCGGCGAGCCCGCGGCGCTCGCCGGCCGGATAGCCGAATGGGTGCGCGAACATGGCTGATGCCAAACTAATAGATGGAAAAGCCTTCGCCATGGGCCTGCGCCAGCGCGTGGGCGCAGGCGTCGCCGAACTGGTGGCTTCAGGCGCGCCCAAACCGGGCCTGGCGACGGTCCTGGTCGGCGCCGATGCGGCGAGCCAGGTCTACGTCCGCAGCAAGGGCAAGCTCGCCGCCGAACTCGGCATGGCGAGCTTCGATCACCGGCTGCCGGCCGAGACCACCGAGGCCGAGCTGCTGGCGCTGATCGCCACGCTCAATGCCGATCCCGCCGTCAACGGCATCCTGGTGCAGCTGCCGCTGCCCAAGCACATCGATACGTCGCATGTGCTGCTGGCGGTCGATCCCGCCAAGGACGTCGACGGCTTCCATCCCATCAATGTCGGCCGGCTGGGCTCGATCGCCGCGGGCGCGCCGCTCGACTTCCCGGTGCCGTGCACGCCGCTGGGTGTCTCGATGCTGCTGCAGGATGCGCTGAAGTCCTTGTCGGGCCTGCACGCCGTCGTCATTGGCCGCTCGAACCTGGTCGGCCGTCCGGTGGCGCAGCTTCTGCTGCGCGCCGACTGCACCGTCACGCTTACACATTCGCGCACGCGCGATCTGCCGGGCCTCTGCCGCCAGGCCGATATCGTCGTGGTCGCGATCGGCAAGCAGGAGTTCGTGCGCGGCGACTGGATCAAGCCCGGCGCGGCGGTGATCGACGTCGGCATCAACCGCATCCCGACGGCGGACGGCAAGTCGAAGCTGGTGGGCGATGCTGCCTTCGCCGAGATCCTGCCGGTGGCGGGCCATATCTCGCCGGTGCCGGGCGGCGTCGGCCCGATGACGGTGGCGTGCCTGATGTTCAACACGCTCCAGGCCGCCCGCAGCGCGGCGGGGCTGAAGGTGGTGTCGGCTTAGACTTCTCCCGGACCGCGAGCCTCCGGCTCGGTCGGATTGATGACCGAGCCGGAGG
>JAUXRT010000329.1 GCA_030681635.1 Reyranella sp. | reverse complement strand
CCGAGCCGTGCACCAGCAGCACATGGTGCAGCGACATCTCGCCAGCCTTGAGCGTCACGTCGACGCCGGCGCCATCCGGCACGTCGACGGCGATCTCCTGGCCGCGGGTCAGGAGATTGTTCTGGTCGAAGGTGTCGCGATGCTCGAGCTGGTTCCTGAGGTGGCTGCCCGGCCAGAACTTCATGGCGCCGCTTTCGACCGGCGCATCGGCGAAGGCCACCCAGGCGGTGATCACGTCGTCGGTGCTGAGGCCCCAGTAGGTCGCATCCTGGTGCCACGACACGAACGCGGGCGACTGCGCCTCCTTGGTGAAGAAGGTGGTGCTCCAGCACAGGATGTCGGGCCCGATCACATCCTCGACCGCGTCGAGGATGGCGGGATGGCGCGCCAGTTCGTTGGCCCAGGTGTAGAGGAGGTGAACCTTGTGCCGGCGGTCGCCGGCCAGCGGCCCGCCGGCCGCACGCTCGGCCGCTTCCAGCCGGTCGCGATACGACCGCGCCTCCGGGGCCGACAGGACGCGAACGGGGAAATGGAAGCCGTCGCGGCGGTACCGGGCGACCGTTTCAGTGCTGAGACGCTTGGCCATGGGATCCTCCGTGGCCATCAGCCTATCAGGACCCGGCGGTCTTCAGAAGAAGCGCCAGAAGACGAAGACCATGACGGCATACATGGCCAGGATGACGGCCGCGCCCTGGATATGGGTCTTGAGCGCAGCCTTGCCCGGCGCCGGCGTCAGCCACCATCCGAAGCGCCCGGCGACCCACGGCACGAGAAAGCCGGTGAGGCCAACGCTGACGATGTTTCCCAGGAACAGCGAGACGGCGAACGACAGGCCGAGCACGTTGCCGAACAGCGGCGTGCCGACGAAGACCCCGAACAGGAAGACGATGGGGTAGAGCATCAGAAGGACAAGCATGTCCATCTTCCACACCGGCAGCGGCGCCCCAGGCGCGGCGGCATCGCGGAACCACTGCTCGAAGCCCGAACTGGCAATGCGGGCGTGGAATTCCTCGGTGAAGGGCGCTGCCTCCTCAAGCAGTGCCTTGCGCTCGGGCGAGTTGAGCCAGGCCTGCAGATTGGCCTCGGTGTCGAAGCGCATGATGGCGACGAAATCGTCCTGGACGCCCGGGACCGGCGGCTCGAAGCGGTAGCCCTGCAGGCCGGGCGCCTTCGTCTGGGCGGCGGCGACCTTGCGTTCCCAGGCGCGATACTCCGCTTCCTTGCCCGGCTTCACACGGGTCGAGATCACGGCCGACACCGGTGCCGGCTTGATGCCGCCGGAATCGTCCTGGACGATGTGCACGTCGTCGCGGCCCACCAGCATGGGCGCCGCCCCCTCGATCCGATGCTGGCGCTCGGCTGAGGACAGCCAGCGCTGGGCATCGGCCAGGCTCGTGAAGCGCTGCAGAATCACCCAGTCGACCTGCAGCGGCGGACTGGGCGGCAGCAGCCGCTGCTCAAGGAAGCCGGGGAAGGCCTGAATGAGGTCGCTGGTCTGGCCCTGCCAGCGCGCGAAGTCGTCGGCGCGCTCGGGCCGTACGCAGGTCTGCGTCACGATGCTGACGCTGCGGCCCTGTGCGCTGGCGGTGTCGCTCATGACTTGGCCAGCTTGGCGAACAGCCGGTCGGGCGTGAAGGGCAGGTGGGCGAAGCGCACCCCCGTCGCCGCGGCCAGCGCGTTGGAGATCGCCGGCGCCACCGGATTGATGCCGCACTCGCCCTGGGACTTGGCGCCGAGCGGCCCGATCGAATCGATCGTGTCGGCGAAGAAGATGTCGGTGTGCGGCGTGTCGGCGAAGGTCGGCACGCGGCAGTTGCGCAACTGCGGGTTCACCATGTGGCCCTCGTCATGGACCATGTTCTCGATCAGCGCCCAGCCGTAGCCCATGGCGACGGCGCCGTCGAGCTGGCCGCGGCATTGCATGGGGTTGATCGGCCGGCCGATGTCGGCGGCGTGCACGCTGTGCAGCACGCGGATCTCGCCGGTGATGCGATGAACTGCCAGGCGCACGCCCTGCACGTTGAAGGCGATCGTGCGTGGCGACAGGTAGGCCCTGCGGCTGACCGTGAAGCGATGATTGACCTTGGCGCCGGCGGCGTGGAGCTCGGCGAGCAGGATCCGCTTGTTGCCGCAGACGACCGCGTCCTTGTCGAGCCGGCACTTGTCGCGATCGATGCCGGTGTGACGGGTGGCGAAGTCGAGGATGTCGTCGCGCATCGCCTCGGCGGTGAGGTGGACGGCCTTGCCCGCCACTACCGTGCCGGTGCTGGCGAAGGTGCCGGTGTCGTAGGGCGTGCGGTCGGTGTCGGCGTTGATGATCTCGACGTCCAGCGCACGCACGCCGACGATGGAGGCGGCGATCTGCTTGTGCGTCGTGGTGATGCCGTTGCCCATTTCCGACGAGCCGCAGGCCAGATGGTAGGTGCCATCGGGCAGCAGCTTCATTTCGGCGCCCGAGCGATGTTCGGTCGGCGGACCGCATTCGAGCATCGCCAGCGCCATGCCCGTTCCCTCGGCCCATTCCTCGCCTTCAGGCCTGGCGACGCCGTTGCCCTTCTTCAGCTCCCTTTCGACGATGTCGAGGCACTGGTCGATGCCATGGCTGCCAAAGCTCGCGTCGCTGGGCTCCTTCCAGATCGATTCGACATTGTCGCCGGGCCGCACGACGTTCTTGCGCCGCATCTCGACCGGATCGATGTCCAGGAGCCGCGCCAGCTCGTCGATGGCGCATTCCATGGCGAAGGTGGTCTGCGAGGCGCCGTAACCCCTGAAGCCGCCGCCCGGGGTCATGTTGGTGTAGACGACGTGGCCCACGCCCTTCTTGTTGGCGCAGCGATAGGCCGCGAAGGGGCTGGCCATCGCGGCGGCTAGCGTCTCGCTGGCGTGATTGCCGTAGGCGCCGGTGTTCGACACGACCTGGACGTCGAGCGCGGTCAGCGTGCCGTCCTTCCTGGCGCCGATCCTGACCTTGGTCGTCATCTGGTGGCGCGTCGTGGCGCCGATGAATTCGTCCTCGCGGGTCCATTCCCATTTCACGGGACGGCCGCCCAGCTTCATCGTGGCGAACAGCGGCAGGTCTTCCGACACCATCTCCTGCTTGCCGCCGAAGCCGCCTCCGACCCGCTCGGTGAAGACATGGATCTCGCGGGCCGGCACGCCCATCAGGTGGGCGAGCTTGGCGCGGGCGGGAAACGGGCCCTGCGAACTGGTGCGGACATGCCAGCGGCCGTCCTCGCCCTTCCAGGCGATCGAGCCATGGGTCTCGAGATGGACATGCTGCACGCGCGAGGTCGAGTAGGTCTTCTCGTGGACGGCGTCGGCTTCCTTGAAACCCTTGGCGACGTCGCCGATCTCGCCCTGCAGGGTGCAGAAGATGTTGCCGTTCTGGGTCACGACCTCGCTCTTGTCGTGCAGCTGCGGCGCCCCGGGCTCCATCGCGGCCACCGGATCGAACACCGTCGGCAGAATCTCGTACTCGACATGCAGGGCCCGGCAGCCGGCTTCGGCCGCGCCTTCGCTTTCGGCAACGACTGCGGCGATGCGCTGGCCCGCGAAGCGGGCGATGTTGTCCAGCATGTAGGTGTCGTCGGGATCGACGAGATGGTCCTCGTGCAGCGCGGTGCTGTAGAGCCGGCGAGGGACATCTTCCCAGGTGTAGACCGCGACGACGCCCGGGACGGCCAGCGCCTTGGTCCTGTCGATGCTCCTGATGCGGGCGTGGGCATGCGGCGAGCGCAGCACCTTGAGGTGCAGCAATCCCTCGATGGCGATGTCCATCGTGTAGCGCGCCGTGCCTGTCAGGATGGCGTCGGTGAACGGATTGGGCAGGCTGGCGCCCAGCGCCTTGCCGGCCACGTCCTCCTCGATGTTGCTCTTGCCGTGCAGCGCGTCGACGATCGAGCGGTAGCCGGTGCAGCGGCAGAGGTTGCCCTTCAGCGCGTGCGGCAGGTCGGCCTTGTGCGCCTCGTCGAACGCCGCCGAGGCCGTGGTCATGATCATGCCGGCGGCGCAGTAGCCGCACTGGAAGGCCTGGGCGTCGTGGAAGGCCTTCTGCACGGGATGCATCTCGCCGTCCTTGGCGAGGCCTTCGATGGTGGTGATCTTGCGGCCCTCGCCGCGGAACGCGGGGACCAGGCAGGAGTGGAACGGCTTGCCGTCCAGCCACACCGTGCAGGCGCCGCAGTCGCCGGCGTCGCAGCCCTTCTTGACGCCGAACACTTCGAGGTCGCGCAGGAAGGTGCGGAGGCACTGGCCGGGGTTCGGATCGGCCGCGTAAAGCCGGCCATTGATCTCATAGTTGCTCATGACAGCTCCACGCGAATCTGTTCGGCAAGGTAGTGGCTGACGTGGCGCTTGTAGGGCGCCGATCCGTGGACGTCCTGGTACCAGGCATCCGGCGGCAGGCGTTCGTCGATCGCCTGCCGCATCTCGGCGGCGGACGGGGTCTTCTTGAAGCGCAGATGCACCGGCCGCGGCGTCGCCGCGCTAATCGTGAGCAGGAAGTCCTCGCCGCCGTCTCCCACCGTCGCGATGATCAGCGCCGCCGAGCGGCCATGGCGGGTGAGCGATACCTGGCGCATGGCGAAGCGCTTGGACAGGGCCGCCGCCGGCAGCAGGATCGAGCGCAGGAGCTCGCCTTTCTGCAGCACGTTGGTGTGGACGCCGGTGACGAAGTCGACGACCGGAACCTGGCGCGGCTTGCCGTCCTTGGATTGACCAGGTTGGGGCCACAAGGTGCAGACGCCTTCGAGCGCCGCCGTCAGGGAGATCATGGCGCCGGCCGGCAGCGACATGCAGACATTGCCGACGACGGTCGCGGCGTTCCAGATCTTGAACGACATCAGGAACGCGTCGATGCATTGGTCGAACAGCGGCACCGCCCGCCATTCCGGCGGACCCTTGAAGTCGTGCAGTTCGACGATCCTGCAGGTCGCCGCGATCTCGAGACCCTCTGCCGTCGCGGTCAGCGCCGGCCAGCCGAACTTGCCGAGGTCGACCAGCGTATCGGTCGCCACCTGCGGCTCGGAGAACAGCCAGGTGCCGCCACCCAGCCAGGCATGGCCGTCGCGCCATTCGATCTCCTCGAACGACTTGGGCCGCTTTACCTCGACGATCGTATTGAGATTCATGCCATCCCCCGTGTGTAGTCTTTTTGCCCGAGGCGGGCGCCGCCAAAGCACCCGCCTCGTCTGCGAGATCGAAGGTGATCCCTATTTGAGATCGTCGAGCGAGGTCGGGCCGGGGCCCGTCATGATCAGGGTCGGCCACTGCTTGGATCCGAACGGCACGGCGGGCGGCAGGAAGGGCTGCTTACCGCGGCGCTGCATCTCGGAGATGATGGTCTTGCGGCCGTCGCCTCCCATCAGCTCGAAGTCCATGATCTTGTAGTTGTTGAAGAACAGTTCGCCCACCGAGCGATCGCCGATGATGCGCGTCATCGAGGTCAGCATGTCTTCGGGCGTGGTGGTGAAGGTCATCGTCTCGATCAGCATCAGCCGGTCGTTGATCGCCTCGGGCCCGAAATACTGGGCGAGCACCGAGAACAGCACGTTGTTCTGGCGTGCCACATAGATCGTGTTGGCCGCGGCATAGGTCTTGGCCAGGTCGGGGCCGAGCATCGCTGACCATCCGTCCATCACGCCCATCCAGTGCTTGACCTGGGTGGACGCCGCCCAGTTGATGATCAGCTTGATGTTGGGTCCCTGTTTCTTGGCGAAGGCGAGCAGCGGCTCGAGCGTGACCGAGCCCTTGGCCAGGCAGTCGTCCATGTACGCGACGTTGGTGGCCAGAATCTCCTTCACCGCCGGCTTCCAGTCGGCCTGGATGTCGGCCGAGGCGTCGAGACCGTCGAGCGCGGTTTTCATCTGGGTGCGATAGGCCATCATCGGAGCGATCCAGCGCTTGTCTGCCGGATTGTTGACCGACGGGATGGCGACCTGGCTGAGCGCCATGGTGCTGTGACCGGTCGATTTCAGGATCTGGTAGACCTTGGGTACCCCCGGCGCGGTGATCGGCGGCTGTCCGGGCCGGAACAGCATCAACTGGCCGCCCTGGTTGGTGAACATCGCCAGGATGATCGGATGCTTGGCCAGAATGTTGCGGCGGTAGATGGTCGAGGCTCTGTCGTAGAGCGAGAACATGCCGATATCGAGCTGCAGGAGGTCGCGCGTGGCGACGTCGCTCGGCGACGACGCCGTGTTGCCCGAGATGTTGGCCAGATATTCCGGGAGGCCGGTCGCGCCTTGCGCCAAGGCGGAACCGGTCGTGAGACCTGCCGCGAGTATGCCTGCGGTCAGTCGCAAGAGAGTCTTGTGCATGATGTTCTCCTCATTGCCTCTTTTTCAGCCTATCGAAGTTGTTGCGCTTGTCATCGCCCTATCACTCAGAACAGGACGGTGAGCCGGAGAGTCGTGGCCAAGGCCCCCGGCGTCGTGATCGAGATGCCCGGCGTCGGGATGTAGGTCACGGTCGGTTGCAGGAACGTCGCCGCGAACAGGTGGGCCTGGTAGTAGGCCTGGAACATCAGCTCGCTGGGCTGGGTGAAGAGGTGCGGATTGAGGCGCGACAGCCCCACGCCCATGCCTATCGAATCCCGCTCACGGCGTCCGATCAGGCCGAAGCCGGTGACGCCCGCGCTGTAGTATTGGCTGACGGGCAGTGTCGTCGAGGCGTTCGCGCCGAACTGGTAGAAGAGGGAGACCGACGACTTGGGAACGCTCGGGTTCACGCCGTATGCGACGCGCTGCGAGCCGAACAGGTAGAAGCCGCCGGTGCCGTTTTCCGTATCGCCGTGAAACGACAGGATGCCGGTCTGCCGCCAGATCCCGATGGCGAATTGTCCCGGGTGTTCGCCTTCGCCCAGCAGCCAGTTGACGCCGATCTCGCCGATGTTGAACCAGTAGCCGTTGAACATGGGCGGATGCAGGCCGGTCTGGATGCCGCGCGCCCGATTGCCGTCATAGACCCCGATATTGACGTAGAATGAACTGGTCGGCGTGAAGTTCACGGTCACGCCGTTGGCCGGGTTGTAGTAGCCCATCATCGCGCCGATCATCGAGGCGTTGACGAAGATCGGTGACCAGAGCAGGCCGCTCACGGACGGGATATTCTGGCTGTCGTCGGCGAGGGTGACGGGGCGCAGGACGTTGCCGAAGTCGTTGGTCGGCAGGCTGCGGCCGATCCGCATCTTCAGCACGTCCTTCTTCATCTCCTGTAGGTACCAGGCTTCGAGGAACTCGGTGCGGTTATAGGGCGTGTGGCCGACGATGCCGTTGTAGCCGGGGATGCTGCCCGCCTGCTCATTGGTCTGGCCGCCATTGAACTGCAGGAACTGGAAGCCGAACGAGGCACCGCGCCAGTCGACGAGCTTCTCGGCATCGATGCCGAGGCCGAGGATCAGCGCCTGGTTGTTGGTCCAGCCGCCGGGTTGCACGCCGCCCGCCACCACGAGGTTGGTGTCGGCCAGCCACAGGCCGCCCAGCGTCACGCCCCATTCGTCGCGCAGGCCGAGCGTGCGGCCAAGCCAGCCGGTCCCGCCGACGGCATAGTCCGTGGAGGCCGGATTGCCGCTGACCGCGACCACTCTCTTTTGAGGGGCCGGCGCGTCGGCAGGGGCGGGCGGGTTTTGCGCCGTTGCGGTTCCGCCGCCGGCGAGGAGCGTTGCGCCGCAAAGCGCGACGAGCAAAGAGAGCCTCGGTCTTGTCAGAAAGCCACTCAGCGCCATCGGCTTGCCCCGCGGAGCCCACGAACCGTCGATAAGGTGAGGCATCCTGCACCGGGCCGTGCGGGCCGGCGGGTCAAGAAATGGTCAAGATTTGGCATGGTCGGTGTATATTATGACGCGATGCTGACCTATGCGTTCGGTCCCTTTGTCCTCGACCCTGCCGAGCGGCGACTGGAGCGCGGTGGCCGGCCGGTGCCCGTTCCCAGAAAGGCTTGGCAGATCCTGCTGCTGCTGGCCGAGGCCGGCGGTCGGCTGGTGTCGCACGAGATGTTCCGGACCAAGCTCTGGCCCAATGTCGTGGTCGAGGACCGCACGCTTACCGTCCATATGTCGACCCTGCGCAAGGCGCTCGGAGCCGGACCCGCCACCGACATCATCGAGACGGTTGCCGGAGCGGGCTACCGTTTGGCCGTCCCCGTGCGTGCCTTGTCCAGGGCCGCCGCGCCGCCACAGGCGGCCGGCGGGTCGCCGATGACCGACACCAGACCGCTCGCGGTCCGGACTTTCTCGACGGGCGATCTGGGCGAGGGCGATGCCTATCTCGGGGTCGGCATCGCCGACGCGGTGACGACGGTGTTGGGAGGCCTGCCCGGCCTGACCGTGTCGCCGGCCGGCACCGTGGAGGACCTCGGCCGGGCGCGGACGCTCGGGCTGGGCTACCTGCTCGAAGGCGCGGTGCAGCGCAATGACGCACAGCTCCACGTTTCGGCCAGGCTGATCGACGTGGCGAGCGGCCACACGCAATGGAGCGAGCAGTTCGAGCATCCCCAGACGGATGGCACCGCGCTGCAGGACGTGATCGCCCGGCGAGTCGCGACCTCGCTGCCGCAATTGTCGGCCGTCGACCATGGGTTGGACAGCTACCGGCCGCGCGCGGCGGAGGCCTATTTCCTGCAGCTTGAGGCGCGGGCCAACCTCAAGCCTTTCACGCGGCTGCCGCTGATGAAGGCCCTGGCCCTCTTCGAGCAGGCGCTGGCGCTCGATCCCGACTACGCCATGGCCCACGCCGGGCTCGCGTCGACCTACCTGCTGATGGCGTCGACCGCGATGTTGCGCCCGCTGCAGGTCGACGAGGCGATGCCGATGGCACGCCGGGCGGCCGAACGGGCGCTGGCCCTCGACGAGGGATTGGCCGAGGCCTGGGCAGCACTTGGCCGGGTGAAGATGGAATACGACTGGGATTGGGACGGTGCCGAGGCCGACCTGGCGCATGCCGTCGCCCTCAATGCCAGCTCGGTCGAAGCGCTCGCCACCTTCGGCCAGTTCCTGAGCGCGATGGGCCGCCACGACGAGGCGATCGAGGCCATGGAGCAGGCGCGGCGGCTCGATCCGCGGAGCGTCGAGACGCTGCAGCACCTTGGAATCGTCTACTGGATGGCGGGCCAGGCCGATCGGGCGCTCGACGCCGTGAACGACAGCCTGAAGATCACGCCGGAGTCTCCCCGGGCGCATTACGGACGCATGATGATCCTGGACCAGCTCGGCCGCCGGGACGAGGCGATGGCCGAGCGTCTTGTCACGCTGCGGGGGCTGACCGTCGCCGAGGGGCTTGCCGAGCATGTGGAAGGGCTCCTGCGCAGCAAGGGCTGGCAGGACGCGATGCATGTGTGGATCGGCCTGCTCGAGCGCACCAACCGCTGGGAGGGCGCCGCGATGCAGTGGATGGCCGCGGGCGAGCCGGAACGGGCGCTCGATGCCCTCGATCACTGCATCAAGGCGCGCACCACCTACCTGTGCTTCACGGCGCAGAACCCGTATTTCCGGCCGCTCCACGGCCACCCGCGCTTCCGGCGAATCCTGCAGGCGCTCCGGCTCGACAGGCCGGCCGTGCCTGGAGGTCAGTCCTTGTAGACCTCGACGGTCTGCATCATGCCCATCTCTTCGTGATTCATCATGTGACAGTGCAACATGAAGACACCGGTGTAATCGAGGAAGCGCGAGCGGAACACGACACTGCCGCCGTTGCGTGGCACGATCACCGAGTCGCGCCACAGCAGGTCGGGCTGCCGCTGCCCGTTCACCTGCGTGACCTGGAACGGGTTGGTGTGGATGTGGAAGACATGGTCGTCGTGGAAATGGGTGTTGGTGATCGTCCATTCCTCGACGGCGCCCAGCTTCACGCGCTGGTCGATGCGGTTCGGGTTGAACGTCTTGCCGTCGACCAGGAACGTGAACTCCTGCCAGTGGCCGGCGGCGTCGGCCTCCGGCGACGTCGCCGAGAAGGTGACCGTGCGCCTGCCGGTGATCTCGCTGTCCTTGATGTCCTCGAACGGCGGCTTGGGCAGCGCGGCCGGCAGCTTCATCGGCAGCGGATCGCCCGACACCACCAGGCGGGCGAGCGGCCCGACCGGTGAGGGGTGGCCCTGGTCGTAGGGCAGCGCGCGGAACTCGTAGGTGCCGGGCGCGCCGGCCTGCACCAGGATGTCGGCCCGTTGCCCCGGCGCGAACAGCAGGGTCTTCAGCTCCTGCATGCTCCTGAGCTGGATGCCGTCGTAGGCGATGACGTTCAGATTGTGCTTCTCGAGCTCGAGGAACAGGTCGTCCTGATACTGCGAGCCGACCAGCCGCCAACGCTGCACCTCGCCGGGACGCATGGTGATCGTCGGCCGGCGCTGGCCGTTGATCGCCAGGAAGCGCGTCGCGGTCTCGGGAAACAGCGTCGAGAAATTCTCGATCATCCCGAAGGCGTCGTAGACGACCTGCGACATGAGCATGACGCGCTCCTTCGCATTGGTGATCTCGGGCACACCGGCGAAATCGCCCTCGACGATGAGGGCGCCCGCCATGCCGCTGGCGATCTGCACGTCGGCGCCGCCGTGATGGTGCGGGTGATACCAGTAGGTGCCGCTCGTGTGGTCCTTGGGCAGCGTGATCTCGATGTCGTACTTCTTGCCCGGCACCATCGAGCGCATGACGTTGTCGGAGATGCCGCTCGGGCTGCAGTGCGCGCCGTGGAAGTGGAAGTTGGTGTTGTTGAACTGGTGCGGCAGCGCCATGTTTTGCGGCAGCACATCGCGGTTGGGCGGGAAATCGTTCGACAGCCTGATCTTCAGCGTCTCGCCGGGCTTCATGCGCAGGGTCGGGCCGTGGCTCGTGCCCTCGTAGCTCCGGAGGTAGAGCCGCTGCCCGCCGATGTCCTTGTAGGCGTAGCGGCAGGACAGGGTCGTGTTGAGCACGCCGTTGGCCGAGCGCCGGACCTCGGGCTCGAGCAGCGGCTGATCCATCGCTGCCGCCGCCGCCTGCACGATGGGGCCGGGATCGAGTCCCATCTGCGAATGATCGTGGCCCTGGTGCTGCGCGTCGGCCGAGCGGGGCAGGAGGAAATACGCGCCCAGCGCGGTCCCGCCCTTCAGCATGCGCCGCCGTGAAATGGCGCTGTTCCCCAAGTCGTTCATGCTTCCCCCAACTGCGCAATTCCCACCTCCGCGCCGCGATACTCCTCCCCAGGGCCTCGTCGCTTCGGTAATATTGCAACATGCCTGCCTGCGGCGGTGAGGGCCAGATGTCTCAGAGCGGTAATTCAGGGATTGATCCTGCGTCTCACGGGCCGGGTCGGTTGGTCGATTTGACGACCGACGGGGTGCCGGCGGCCGAGCGGCTGACCTTCTGGCGGGATGAGGTCCTGAAGCGCATGGAGCCCACGGCGGCGTCGGCGGCCGACGTTCCCTTCCGGGCGCGCCTGCGCCGCATCTCGGTCGAGGGCGCGGAACTGGTGGAACACATCTCGGATCCGTTGACGGCGCAGCGCACCGCCGAGCGGCGCCGGATCGACGGCTGCGACGACATCTCCATCGACGTCATGCGCCACTGCCGGATCGCGTCGATCGACCATGAAGGCGAACGCCGTCTGCGGCCCGGCGATGTCTGCGTCGTCGACTATGCCCGGCCCATCGAGGTCCGGCGGTCCCGGCATGCGGCCATCGGCCTGATCATGCCGCGCAGCCGGGCGCGCGAGGCCATGGGAGGCGACGTTGCCGCCCTGGCCGGCACCCGCCTCGCGGCACGCGGCATGACGGCGGTCCTGCGTCACCATCTGCTGACGACGCTCAACGAGGCCTCGTTCATGTCGGCGCCGGAGCGCGTCCTCGCGGTCGATGCCGCGGCCGACATGGCGCTTGCCATTCTCCAGGCCGGCCGGTTCGGGACGGCCGACAGCGAGCAGTTCAGCGAAGGCTTCCATTGCGCCGCCCACCGCCTGATCGATCGGCTGTGCACCAACGCGGACCTGACGCCGGAGCGCGTGGCCGTGGCGCTGGGCTGTTCGCGCGCCTCGCTCTACCGCGTGTTCGCCCGGCACGGCGAGAGCGTCGCCGCCACCATCTGGTCGGCGCGGCTCGAACGCGCCCGGCGCCTGCTGGTCTCGCCCGAAGGGGCAGGCCTGCTGGTCGCCGACATCGCGCAGCATTGCGGCTTCAGGGAGATTCCGACCTTCACCCGCATGTTCAGGCGGCGCTTCGGCATGACGCCCCGCGAGGCGCGGGCCGCTGCGGGGCGCGCTACTTAACGCGCCGCAAATTTCGGCAAGGTATGAGCGGTGACCACAGGCGCCGCGCCGTCGAAACGTTCGATCTCGACCAGGCAAGTCTGGGCGATGCAGCCCTGGCTCAGCTTCGAGGCGCCGATGTCGAGGGTAAGCGCATTGGGGTTGCCATGCTTCTCCAGCGGCTGGTTGGAGCCGTGGTCCTCGGGATCGAACCAGGCGCCGGTCGAGAGGCGGATAACGCCGCGGCGGATGCGGTCGGAGAGGCGCGCGGCGGCGAGGCAGGCGCCGCGGTCGTTGAACACGCGCACCAGGTCGCCCGCCGCGACGCCGCGGGCGGCGGCATCCTCGGGATGGAGCGTGACCGGTTGGCGGCCCTTGATCTTGGTCGCGCGCGAATGCGGGCTGTGGTCGAGCTGGCTGTGCAGCTTGTCGGCCGGCTGGTCCGACAGCATGTGCAGCGGATGGCGTTCGGCTGCCTTGGCGCCCAGCCATTCGATCGGCTCCAGCCACACCGCATGCGGCGGGCAGTCGTCGTAGCCGAACGAGGCGATCTTCTCGGAGTAGATTTCGATCTTGCCCGACGGAGTTTTTAGCGGATGCGCCGCGGGATCGGCGCGGAACTTCGCCAGCATCACGGGATCGCGGTTCTCGCCCTTGGCTTCGGCGATGCCGGCTTCCCAGAACTCCTCGAAGGCAGGGATGGTGACTCCGGCAGCCGCCGACTTCTCGCGTGACTGCTCGTAGAGGTGCGCGAGCCACGCCATCGTGTCGCGGCCTTCGGTATAGACCTCGCCCTGGCCGAGGCGCCGGGCGAGTTCGGAGAATATCCAGTAGTCGTCGCGCGCCTCACCGATCGGCTCGCGCGCCTTCTTCATGGCGATCAGGAACGGCTCGCGGCTGCCGTAGCCGATGTCGGGGCGCTCCAGCGTGGTCGTCGCCGGCAGCACGATGTCGGCCATGCGCGCGGCCGGCGTCCAGAACTGCTCGTGGAAGACGATCGTCTCGGGCTTGCGCCACGCCACCATCAGGCGGGTGAGGTCCTGGGGGTGGTGGAACGGATTGCCGCCGGCCCAGTAGACCAGCTTGATGTCGGGATAGGTGAGGTCCTGGCCGTTGTAGGAGACCTTGCCGCCGGGATTGAGCAGCATGTCGGTGAAGCGCGCGACCGGGATGAAGTCGGGGACGGCGTTCTTGCCCTGCGGCAGGGTCGGGCCGGAATATTTCGGGTGCGCGCTGCCCATGAGATTGACCGGGCCGTAGCCGACACCGAAGCCGCCGCCGGGCAGGCCGATCTGGCCCAGCATGGCGGCCAGCGTGATCATCGCCCAGAAGGGCTGCTCGCCGTGGTGCGAGCGCTGCAGCGACCAGCCGATGCTGACGGTGGTGCGCGTGGCCGCCATCTCTCGTGCGAGCGACACGATACGGCTGGCGGGAATGCCGGTGATCTTCTCGGCCCAGGCCGCATCCTTCGGCTGGCCGTCCGTCTCGCCGGTGAGGTAGGGCGTGAACCGGTCGAAGCCCACGGTGCAGCGGTCGAGGAACTCGCGATTATAAAGCTTCTCGACGAACAGCGTGTGGCAGAGCGCCAGGATCATGGCGGCGTCGGTGTTGGGCCGGATCGCCAGCCATTCGACATCGCCGCCGGTATCGAGATCTTCGCCGGTCGGCGTCACGTTGACGAAGCGCACGCCCGCCTCGCGCATCGCATAGAGGCCGCCCTTCACATGGTGCAAGGTGGCGCCGCCCGCGTTGATCTGCGCGTTCTTGCGCGGCACGCCGCCGAAAGTGACGAACAGCTTGCAGTCCCTGGCCAGCACGTCCCAGCCGGTGTGCATCGACATCAGCTCTTCCATCGTGCCCACGATGTGCGGCATCAGCACGCGCGCCGCCCCCAGGCTGTAGGAATCCTGGTGGCGCACGTAGCCGCCGATCGCATTCAGGAAGCGATGGACCTGGCTCTGGGCATGGTGGAAGCGGCCGGCGCTCGACCAGCCGTAGGAGCCGCCGAAGATCGCCCGGTTGGAATGCTGCGTCTTCACGCGCGCGAGTTCCTTGGAGAGGAGATCGAGCGCCTCGTCCCACGAGACTTCGACGAACGGCTCCTGTCCTCTCTTGTCGTTGTTCGCGCCGGGGCCGTGCTCCAGCCAGCTCTTGCGCACCGCCGGCCGGCGCACGCGCAGCCGCGCCACCTCGTCCGACAGCATGTGCAGGCCGATCGGTGAGGGGTCGGGATCCTTGGAGAAGGGATGGAGGCGGACGGCCTGGCCCGCGTCGTCGTACTCGACTTCGTAGACGCCCCAGTGGGCGGTGGTGAGGGTACGCTGGTGGGTCATGGGACTCTCTCTGGAGATCAGGCCGCCTTGGCGATGGAAAGAAAGCGATCGACGTCCGCCGGATTCGTGTCGAACGCCGTGACCAGCCTGAACGCCCGTTCGCCCGGACGGTCCGATGGCCAGGGATGATACTGCGCTCCTGCGGCTTGCAGCGCATCATGCATGCGCGCCGGCAGGACGACGAAAATCTCGTTGGCGTCGACAGGATAAAGGAGCTGCGTGCCCTTGAGCGCCGTCAGCCCCGCCACGAGGTGGCGGGCCATGGCGTTGGCATGGCGGGCATTGGCGAGCCAAAGCCCGTCGGTCAGATAAGCGTCGAGCTGCGCCGACAGGAATCGCATCTTGGAGAGCAGATGGCCGCCGCGCTTGCGGCGGAACTCGAACTCGCGGGCGAGATCGGCATTGAAGAAGACGACCGCTTCGGCGGCCATCACGCCGTTCTTGGTGGCGCCGAGGCTCAGCACGTCGACGCCCGCCTTCCACGACAGTTCCGCCGGCGAGCAGCCGACGAAGGAGAGCGCGTTTGCAAACCGCGCGCCGTCCATGTGCAGTTTCAGCCCATGGCGATGCGTGGAGGTGGCGATGGCGGCGATTTCCTCCGGCCCGTAGACCGTGCCGCATTCCGTTGCCTGCGTGATGCTGACCGTGGACGGCTGCGGGTAATGCACCACGCCGTAGACCGGCTGGGCCAGCGCCCCGGCGAGCTTGCGCGGATCCATCTTGCCGCCAGGGCCCTCGACCCGGAACAGCCTGGCGCCCGAGGTGAAGAACTCCGGTGCGTTGGTTTCTTCCTCGGCGATGTGGGAGTTGGGATGGCAGAAGATCGAGCCCCACGGCGGCGTGCAGCAGGCCAGCGCCAGGCTGTTGGCGGCGGTGCCGGTGATCACCGGGAAGGCCACCAGGTCCGGCTTCTCGAAGAGCTCGCGCAGCCGTTGCTCCACGCGCTGCGTCCAGGCGTCGGCGCCATAGGAGTGGACGGGGCCGGCGGAAAAGGCGCGGCTCACGGCCTCGATGATGGCGGGATGGGCGCCGACTTCGTTGTCGCTGCGGAAATTCATCAACTGTCCTCGCGCTGGTGCGTGACGGCCTCGATGCGATTGCCATCGGGATCGCGCACGAACGCTCCGTAGTAATCGGGATCGTATTGCGGCCGGAGGCCCGGCGGTCCGTCGTCGCTGCCGCCATGTTTCAGCGCCGCGGCATGGAAGGCCCGCACGGCCGCGGGGCTCGGGGCGCGGAAGGCCCAATGCCGGTTGTCCGGCACGAAGCTGCCGCGACAGAGATAGATCGAGATGCACGGCGGCGAGTCGGGCTCGTGCCGGCGCTCGCCGTAGCCGATGGCCTCGGGCCGGCGGTAGACCCGGGGATAGCCCAGCGCTCCCAGGACGGCGTCGTAGAAGGTCTGGGCGCGGTCGACGTCGGTCGTGGTGATCGACAGGTGATCGATCATCGCTAGCGCGCGACCCCTGGCGGGAAGTCGATGGTGCCGAGCAGGGCGCCGTTGCGCGGGTCCAGGATATAGGCCGCCGACGGCCCGCCCTGGGTCTCGACATGGACGACCAGGCGGTCGCCCACGGCGTTCATCGACACCACGCGCGCGCCCGAGGGCAGCGCGATGCGTTCGGTGAATCCGCTCACCGCGCCGCCCGCCTGGCCGGACGCTGGCGGCCGGGCGGCGTTGGGCGTAGACATGCGCCGGGCGGTTTCGGCCGCGACGACGACGAAACCGGCCACGATCAGCAGGCCCATCACGATAACCAGCACCTTCAGCCAGAGCGGTGCGGAGGCCTGAGCAGGGGACGTCAAAACAACTCCATGAGCGATACTGCAACCGATGCGGGCCGCCACTTCGTGACCTTCGACGAAAGCGCTTCCGGCGAACGGCTGGACCGTGCGCTGGCCCTGGCCTTGCCGGCCCTCACGCGAAGCCGCGTAAAGGCGCTGATCGAGGGCCGCCGCGTGACGCTGGCCGATGGCAGGACGATAGAAGAGCCGTCCCGCAAGGTCAAAACAGGCGATCGCTTCGTGGTCGATATTCCCGAGCCGGAGCCCGCGATCCCGCTGCCGCAGGCCCTGGCATTGGACATCCTCTATGAAGATTCCGACCTGCTGGTGCTGAACAAGGAAGCGGGGCTGGTGGTCCATCCGGCGCCCGGCAACCCCGACCACACGCTGGTCAACGCCCTGCTGGCCCATTGCGGCGACAGCCTCTCGGGCATCGGCGGCGTCCGCCGGCCCGGCATCGTCCACCGCCTCGACAAGAACACCTCGGGCGTCATGGTCGTGGCCAAGAACGACCGGGCCCATCAGGCCCTGTCCAAGCTCTTTGCCGCCCACGACCTGACGCGGGTCTACCAGGCGCTGGTCTGGGGCCAGCCGAAACCCAAGTCGGGCACCATCGAGGCCGCCATCGGCCGCCATCCCGTCGACCGCAAGCGCATGACGGTGCGCAAGACGAGCGGCCGCGCCGCCATTACCGAATACTGGACCGAGAAGAGCTTCGGTCCGGCCCTGACACCGATCGCCAGCCTGGTGGGGGCCAAGCTCCAGACCGGCCGGACCCATCAGGTGAGGGTGCATCTCTCCCATATCGGCTGCCCGGTCGTGGGCGACCCGGTCTACGGCCGCAAGCGGAACGTCGGGGGGCCGGAGGCGTTGAAGGCGTTCGCGCGGCAGGCGCTGCACGCCGCGGTTCTCGCCTTCCGCCACCCAACGACCCACAAGGAGATGAACTTTGCCACAGAATTGCCGCAAGACTTCAGGAGGTTGGTGGCATCGCTGAACGGCGTTAAGTAATCCCCCTAATACCCGAGGGGATTAGTAGGATTTAGGTTGACCCGACGGGTATCCGACTTCTAAGCTCGGATTTAGCAGTCGACGGGTGAGAGTGCTAAACACCCGTTCACACCAGTCTGGAGTACGAAAGAGAGCCGCCCCATGAGTGCAGCAGCCACCGCGAACCTTCCCTCCCTGCCGTCGTCCCTGACGCCGGAAGGCAATCTCAGCCGCTACCTTCAGGAGATCCGCAAGTTTCCGCTGCTCGAGCCGCAGCAGGAGTTCATGCTGGCCAAGAGCTGGCGCGAGCACGGCGACACCAAGGCCGCCCATCAGCTCGTCACCAGCCATCTGCGCCTCGTGGCCAAGATCGCCATGGGCTACCGCGGCTATGGCCTGCCGGTGGCCGAGCTCATTTCCGAGGGCAACGTCGGCATGATGCAAGCGGTCAAGCGGTTCGACCCGGATCGCGGCTTCCGCCTGGCGACCTATGCCATGTGGTGGATTCGCGCCTCGATCCAGGAATACATCCTGCACAGCTGGTCGCTGGTGAAGATGGGCACAACGGCGGCGCAGAAGAAGCTGTTCTTCAACCTGCGCAAGCTCAAGAGCCAGATGCAGGCCATCGAGGAGGGCGATCTGTCGCCCGAGCAGGTGACCAAGATCGCGACCCGCCTCGGCGTGCCCGAGGAGGAGGTGGTCAACATGAACCGCCGCCTCGCCGGCCCCGACTCCTCGCTCAACGCCCCGGTGAAGTCCGAGGCCGACATGGAGTGGCAGGACTGGCTGGTCGACGACAGCCCCAACCAGGAAGTGCGCCTGGGCGAAAGCCAGGAGCTGGGCCAGCGCAAGCAGATGCTGGCGGCGGCGCTGCGGCAGCTCACCGACCGTGAGAAGCACATCATCGTCGAGCGGCGCCTGGTCGACGAGCCCAAGACGCTCGAGGACCTCAGCGCCAAGTACGGCATCAGCCGCGAGCGCGTGCGCCAGATCGAGGTACGCGCCTTCGACAAGCTGCAGAAGGCGATGAAGAACATGGTGGTCGAGGCCGCCGCCCGGCCCACCACCCAGCCGGCGTCCGCGCACGCCTGAGTATCTTCCGCTCGCTGATGGTCTGCGGTAAACTGGTTGGAATTCTGGCCGGAGTATACGCATGATCACCGTGGGCGCCTTCGAGGCGAAGACGACGCTTTCGGCATTGCTTGAACGCGTCGCCGCAGGCGAAGAGGTTCTCATCACCAAGCACGGCCGCGCCTTGGCCCGCATCGTGCCGGCTGTGGGCGTGGACAAGGTGCGGGCGAAGGCTGCCATCGCGGCGATCCGCCGGGGCGCGCGGGGGCGCCGGCTGGGCGGCCTCTCCGTCCGCAAGATGCGCGATAGCGGCCGCTCATGACGGCGTTCGTCCTCGACGCGTCGGTCACAATGGCGTGGTGTTTCGAGGACGAGGCTTCTGACGCGGCATGGGGCCTTCTCGACCGGCTCGGAGAAGATACGGCATTGGTGCCGGGCATCTGGTCGGCTGAGGTGGCAAATGTGCTGCTGGTTGCCGAAAGGCGTCGCCGCCTGACGCGGCCACAATCACGCGCTTTCGTGACGAGGCTGCTTGCCTTGCCAATTCTGGTCGAAGAGGCGGCGCCGCAGCGCGTACTGGGCGAGGTGTTCGCGCTCGGCCGCGAGACGGGCCTCGCAGCGTACGACGCGCTGTATCTCGACCTTGCCGCTCGGCACGATCTGCCGCTGGCCACCCTGGATCGGGCGATGCGGAGCGCGGCGCGCAAGAACCGGATTGCGATTCTGCCGGTCTGACCGTCTCCAGGAGTTGAGCCGGCTGGCCCAGCCGGGCTAATGCCCGCCATGAAGAAGCATCGGGAAGCGGCGGTTTGGCGGTCTTTTCGCAGCCAGGCCGCTCCTGTATGTTCCGCCCCATCATGAACGCCCAGAACATCGCCATCGTTGGCGCCACCGGCGCGGTCGGAGTGGAAATCCTCCGCGTCCTCGAGCGACGGAACTTCCCCGTCGCTTCCCTGAAGCTGCTCGCCTCGGCCCGTTCGGTCGGCAAGACCCTCGCGTTCAAAGGCAAGCCGCACAAGGTCGAGGAGCTGACCGCGTCCGCCTTCAAGGGCGTCGACATCGCCTTCTTCAGCGCCGGCGCCACGCGCAGCCGCGAGTTCATTCCCCACGCCAAGGCCGCGGGCGCGGTCGTGATCGACAATTCTTCCGCCTTCCGCATGGATCCCAACACGCCGCTGGTCGTGCCCGAGGTCAATCCTGAGGATCTCGCCCAGCACAAGGGCGTGATCGCCAACCCGAACTGCACCGCGGCGATCCTCGCCACGGCGGTGTGGCCGATCCACCAGGCCTCCGGCGTGAAGAAGATCGTCGTGTCGACCTACCAGTCGGCCTCCGGCGCCGGCGCTGCCGCCATGCAGGAGCTCGAAGACCAGGTGCAGCAGCACGCCGGGGGCAAGGAAGTCACCAAGAGCGTCTTCCCGCACCAGATCGCCTTCAACGTCTTCTCGCACAACACCAAGGTTGCCGAGAACGGTTATAACGAGGAAGAGAACAAGGTCGTCGAAGAGACGCGCAAGATGTTCCACATGCCGGAGCTGGCGATCGTGCCGACCTGCATCCGCGTGCCGGTGCTGCGCGCCCATTCCGAGGCGATCACGCTCGAACTTGAGCGCCCGCTGTCGCCCGCCGAGGCGCGCGAGATCCTGGGCAAGGCGCCGGGCATCAAGATCGTCGACGATGCGGCGGCCAACCACTTCCCGATGCCGCTGGAGGCCAGCGGCGACCTCGACGTCCATGTCGGCCGCATCCGCAGCGACCTCTCCAACCCGAACGGCCTGGTGCTGTTCGTGGCCGGCGACCAGCTCCTGAAGGGTGCCGCCTGGAACGCCGTCCAGATCGCCGAGGAACTCGCCAAGCTCCAGACCCGCGCCCAGGCGGCGGAGTAGCACCCAACCTCACCCTGAGGAGCGCGCGCAGCGCGTGTCTCGACGGGTGGGCAACAGAACCGTGAGCGTCCCACCCTTCGAGACGGCTGCTCCGCAGCCTCCTCAGGGTGAGGATTTGTTGACGCCCCCAGCGTCAGCCCTTCTTCACCATCACCTCGATCAGCGTCGGGCCGTCGGTCCTGGCCAGCGCCTTGTCGAGCGCCGCATCGAAGCCTGATGCGGTGTCGACGCGTTCGGCGGCGAGGCCGAAGCCCTCGGCGATTTTGGCGATGTTCATCGGCGGGTCGTTGAAATCCATGCCGATCGGCGTGTCGTTGCCGTGGAACAGTTTTAGCCGGTTCTTCAGGATCTGATAGCCCTCGTTGTTGGTGATCACGAAGATCACCGGCAGCTTCTGGTTGGCCGCCGTCCACAGCGCCGTGATGGAATACATCGCGCTGCCGTCGCCGATCACCGCCACGACCCGGCGCTTCGGCTCGGCGATCTGCACGCCCACGGCCGCGGCGATGCCCCAGCCGATGCCGCCGCTCACATTGCCGAAGAAGCTGTTGCGGTCGCGGAAGGGAAAATAGTTCATCAGCGTGGCCGTGCTGGTGAGGCCTTCCTCGACGATGATCGCGTCCTTCGGCAGCTTGTCGGTCATGCGCATCATCGCCCATTCCGCCTGCAGCGGCTTTTCGCTGGCAGGCTGGGTGAGCTTGGCGGCGCGCGCCTTGCGCTGGGCGCTCCAGTTACGCGGCGCGATCTCGGCCATCGACGCCTTGGCGCGCTCGGCAAGCGCCGTGCCGCCCAGTTTCTTCAGGAGCGGCACGAGTGCCTTAAGAGTCTCCTTCACATCGGCGCGCAAGGCGATCTCGGCCGGGAAGTTCTTGCCCATCTCCCAGTCGCGCAGGCCGACCATGGCCACCGCCGTGGTCTCGGGCAGCGGCTCGGTCTCGCTCCACACCGACATTTTCAGCACGTCGGCGCCGACGCAGAACATCAGGTCGTAGTCGCTGAGCACGCGGCGCACGTATTTCTGGTCGCGGTTGAGGGCGCCCAGGTAAGCCGGATGCTCGGAGGGGAAATGCGCGCCCCAGGCCACGGTCTGCTGCAGCACCGGCGCCCCCAGCGTCTCGGCCAGCGCGGTGGCCTCGGCGAAGGCATCGGCGGTGGCGATCTCGTGGCCGGCCAGGATGACAGGCTTCTTCGCGGCCAGCAGTCGCTTGGCGAGTTGTTCCAGGGCCGCGTCGGACGGGCGCACGGCGGTATCGACCCGCGTCACCTCGCCCATGTCGATGGCGGCCTCGTTGTTCAGGATGTCGCCGGGCAGCGAGATGAACACCGGGCCGGTCGGCGCCGTGGTGGCGATCTTGGCGGCACGGCGCAGGATGCGCGGCAGGTCTTCGATGCGGCTCACTTCGGTCGCCCATTTCACGACCGGCGTCGCGATCGGCACGAGGGGCGCGTAGAGCAGGGGCTCGGTCAGCCCATGGCCCTGTTCCTGCTGGCCGGCGGTCACGATCATCGGCGTGCCCGACATCATAGACGTGTAGATCGAGCCGATGGCGTTGCCGAGGCCCGGCGCCACATGGACGTTGCACGACACCAGCTGGTTTGAGGCGCGGGCGTAGCCGTCGGCCATGGCGATGACCACGGCCTCCTGCAGGGCGAGCACATAGCCCATCTCCGGCGCTGAACTCAGCGCATGCATGATCGGCAGTTCGGTCGTGCCGGGATTGCCGAACATTTTTACGACGCCTTCGTCGCTCAGCACGCGGAGAAAGGCGTCGCGGCCGGTGATGGTGTTGGTCTTGGGGAGCGCGTCAGGCATCGTTTCCTCCGTTGGTTCCGGCACGCTAGCATAGCGGCATGGCAATGGACGCCCTTCTGGACAAGCTCTCCCGCCTGCCGATATGGCGCGGGCCGGTGACCCTGGCGCCGCTGAAAGGCGGCCTCACCAACCTCTCCTACCTCGCCGACGACGGGCGCGAGAAATTCGTCGTGCGGTGCGGCGCCGACATTCCCGTCCACCACGTCTTTCGCGACCGCGAGCGCGCGGCCTCCATCGCGGCCTTCGAGGCCGGCCTCTCGCCCGAGGTCGTCCATGCCGAGCCCGGCATCATGGTGCTGCGCTTCCTCGACGGCCGCACTTTCAGCGAAGCCGACCTCGCCGCCAACATCGGCCGCATCGTGGCGCTCCTGAAATCCTGTCACGCCGATGTCGGCCGGCGCGTGCGCGGACCGGTCAATGCCTTCTGGGTGTTCCATGTGATCCGCGACTATGTGCGGCTGATCGATGCCGATCCAAAATACCTGGCGGTGGCCGACGAGCTGGAGCGGGCGCAGGTGCCGATGCCCCAGGTCTTCGGCCATCACGATCTGCTGCCGGGCAACTTCATGGACGACGGCAAGAGGCTGTGGCTGATCGACTGGGAGTATGGCGGCTTCGGCACCGCCATGTTCGATCTCGCCAACCTGTCGTCGAACGGCGGCTTCGGCGAACCAGAGGACACAACGCTTCTCGAGGCCTATTTCGACGGCAAGGTATCGCCGGACCTGCGTCGTGCCTTCACCGCCATGAAGGCGGCCAGCGCGCTCCGCGAGGCGCTGTGGGCAATGGTCTCGGAGGTTCACCTGAAGACGCCGGGCATCGATTACGGCGCGCACGCACGCGAATACTTCGGGCGGTTCGAGAAACTCATGGCCCGCTCATAGTCTTCCGGACCGCGAGCCTCCGGCTCGCTCGGATTCATGAGCGAGCCGGAGGCTCGCGGTCCGGAAGAGAATGAGTGCCAGCAAAATGCCGGCACGCGATAGGCTCGACCCACTAGATAGGCCTATTTACACTATCCTATCCTTCTGTTATTCCTGCCACCGAAAGCGAGGAATCACAGGAGGATCTCATGACTGCACAGGAAGCCCTCGAACGCTGGGAAATCCACGGCGACGGACCGCACCTTCCGCAAATCTACCGCGAGATGGGTCTGACGCGGCTGCGCATCCTGGCCGCCGAGCAAGCAAAGCCCTCGCCGCCGAGCGCCATCGATCGCATGCCGATCCCGCGGCTCAATTATAATCCGCTCGATCGCGCGCTCGGCCGCGAGACGCCGCCGGCGCCGGTAGCAGCGTCTGAGCCGCAGAAGCCTAAGTCCCTGCGCGACAGGGCGCTCACCAACCCCGCGCGGCTGCGCACGCCGGGCCGCAAGCGGGCGTCCTTTCGCTATCACCTCTCCGTCTGCGGCAGCGTGAGCGAGGCGGCGGCGCGGGCGCAAGTCAGCCGCAGCACGCTCTACCACTGGCGCGACGTGCTGCCCGGGTTCGCAGCACTTTGGGACAAGGCGATCGCCCAGTGCCAGCGTGCCGTGGGCGACGACATCGTCCTGCAGGCAGGCCAGGTGGGCCAGGGGCGCAGGATCAACGCGCAGTTGCTGATGCATGTGCAGAAGCGTCTGGATGTCGACCGCCGCCGCGCCGAGGATCGCGCCGAGCGCCGCGAGTTGGCGGAACTACGCGCCCGGAACGTTCCAGGGCAGCTCGACGAGGCGGCGCTGGCCGAACGGCTGGTCGATCTGATGGGACAGCGACGTGAAACAGGTCATTCGGTGTCCAATGACCCTGACCTGGAGACACCGGATTCGCCCAGCAAGGACAAGGACTTGGACAAGGCGGCGTGAGGGACGGGCGACGTGAACCCGTGTCCAACTGACTCAATCGTCTTCCGGACCGTGAGCACGGGCGCAGGCTATTCTGCGCTCGTCACACAAGCTCAGGGGGCGTGCGGCGCGGGAATGCGGCGCCACACAGTCGCCATCACCATGCGCACGATGTGCTGGGCCAGCACATAAGTGCCGAGCATGATGAAGAACAGGCTGACGCAAAGGACGACAGGGTCGAACCCTTCCGTCGGCACGATATGGTTGGGCAGACGCACCGCGGTGACGGCGATTTCTGCGAACAGGCCGAAGACCAGCAGGCCGATTCCGCTCGAATGGCAGAGCCCGTCGATGCCCATTTCCAGCGCCTCGTTCGGGCCGTCTTCGAGATGGAAGATTTTGCGTAGCGAAGGTCTCTCCTCGAGCGCCACGCCCCAGCCGATCAGCACGACGCCGACGCCCTCGAGGGTTTCCATCGGCTCGTCGAGCCCGCCGTGAACAAGTTCCTGAATCACCGTCACGATTGACAGCACGATCGGGACAAGAATTATCAGTTCCATCACGACAATCGACGCTGGGAGCATGAAAACACGCATCGCAAAGCGGACCATTACCCACACTCCTGACACACAACGGCTGAACAGCCCAACGCTCCCGCCTGCTGGCCGTTCCCTCCCGGGAACCGCCGCCTAGAAGACTGGTTCTATCATCATGCTCAACTTGCTCTACAATCTTCCCGAGGCCGCCATCCTGTTCGTCATGGTCTTTGCCATCGTGGGACTGATGGCCCTGCTGCCGTTCGCCGTGCGCCGCATCCCGTGGATGAAGCCGTCCGACCTCAACACCGACTTCGTGGTCCGCACCCAGGCGACCCTGTTCACGATGACAAGCCTGGTCCTGACGTTCACGCTGGTGCAGGCCGACATCAACTATCAACGGGCCGATGCCCTCATAACCAACGAGGCTGCGCGTATCGACCAGCTCGACCGGCTGCTCGCCCGCTACGGCGACGAGGATGTCGCCAAGGCACGCCCGTTGCTGCGCGCCTACGCGACGTCCCTCGTGAAGGATGAATGGCCCGTCATGCTGAATGATCGGCGACATGAAAATGCGACCGCGACTTTTTCCGCTCTGTCGCGCCGAATCCTGGCGATCAATCCCATGAACGAGCGCCAGAACCTGGTGTTGGCGGAGATGTTCAAGACGCTCGACACGATGGCGGACGTGCGGGCACAACGCCTCAGCATCGTGACCATCAGGCTGCCACCGCTTTATTGGTGGGTCGTGCTGCTCGCGATCGCAATGCTGCTGTTCGTCAGCAGTTCAGTCGGGCAGACGCCGTTCCGCCGCACCATCCTGTGCGCGCAGGCCGCCGTGGTCGGCGGTTTCCTGGGCTTCGTCTTCATCATGGACCAGCCGTTCCGCGGCGAGACGGCGGTCTCGCCCGACGCGATCGCCAGGACGATCGAGCGTATGGACACCCGAACCCAGTAGCCGACAGGAATATGGCGGTGGGGAACTAGGTGCTTGTCTGTCTAGTCCCGGAACGGGTCCGTCATCAGGATCGTGTCCTCGCGCTGCGGGCTGGTGCTGACCAGCGCGACGGGGCAGCCGATCAGTTCCTCGACGCGGCGGACGTACTTGATGCAGGTCGCCGGCAGTTCGGCGAAGGAGCGGGCGCCTTGCGTGCTTTCGCTCCAGCCCTCGAACTCTTCCCAGATCGGCTTCAGCTTGGCCTGGGCACCCATGGTGAAGGGGAAGCGTTCGATGCGCTTGCCGTCGAGCTCGTAGCCGACGCAGACTTTTATGATCTTCTCGCCGTCGAGCACGTCGAGCTTGGTGAGCGCGATGCCGTCGATGCCGTTCAGCTTCACCGCCTGGCGCACCATCACCGCGTCGAACCAGCCGCAGCGCCGGGGCCGGCCGGTGTTGGTGCCGAACTCCTTGCCGCGGTGGCCGAGCCCCTGGCCGATCTCGTCGAGCAGCTCGGTCGGGAAGGGCCCATCGCCGACGCGCGTCGTATAAGCCTTGGCGATGCCCAGCACGTAGCCCACCGCGCCGTTGCCCATGCCGCTGCCGATCATCGCTTGCGCCGCCACCGTGTTGGACGAGGTGACGTAGGGATAGGTGCCGTGGTCGATGTCGAGCATCGTGGCTTGGGCTCCTTCAAACAGGATGCGCTTGCCGGCGGCGCGCAAGCCATCGAGCCGCTCCCAGACGTCTTCCGCGAAGGGCAGGATCTTGGGGGCGATCTCGAGCAGCTCGGCCGTCAGCTTGGCGGCATCGACCAGCGGCTGGCCAAGTCCCTTGCGCAGCGCATTGTGGTGCGCCAGCAGCGTGTTGACCTTGAGCGGCAGCATCTCGGGCTCGCCGAGGTCGCCGACGCGGATGGCGCGGCGGCCGACCTTGTCTTCATAGGCGGGACCGATGCCGCGCCGCGTCGTGCCGATCTTGATGATGTCGGGCGCATCCTCGCGCCAGCCGTCGAGGTCGCGGTGCAGCGGCAGGATCAGCACGGCATGGTTGGCGATCTTGAGACTCTCGGGCGTGACGGTGAGGCCCTGGGCGTTGACCTTCTTCACTTCCTCGAGGAAGTGCCAGGGATCGCTCACGACGCCGTTGCCGATGATCGAGAGCTTGCCCTGGCGCACCACGCCCGACGGCAGCAGGGCGAGCTTGTAAGTCTGGTTGCCGATGACCAGCGTATGGCCGGCATTGTGACCGCCCTGGAAGCGCACCACGACTTCGGCGCGCTCGCTCAGCCAGTCCACGATCTTGCCTTTGCCTTCGTCGCCCCACTGGGCGCCGATCACTGCCACGTTGGCCATTTGCGTTGTCCTGATGGAGGTGTTCAGACACGAAAAC
>JAUXRT010000173.1 GCA_030681635.1 Reyranella sp. | reverse complement strand
CCAAATGGTGGACCGAGGCGATCAAGGCGGCGGGAATCGAGCCGGAGTGAGCGGGCCATGAGCAAAGTCATCATCGAGAAGAACGGCCCGGTCAGAACCGTCTGGATGAACCGGCCGGAGAAGAAGAACGCGCTCGACAGTGAGCTGTTGGGCAACATGATCGAGGCACTTCAGGCGCCGGTCGCGGCAGAGGACCGCGTGCTGGTGATCCGCGGCAAGGGCGACGTGTTCTGCGCCGGCCTCGACATGGCCGAGCGCAGCAAGTCGGCCGGCGCCGGCGAGGCGAGCGGCATCGAAATCATGCTGCGTGCCATCGAGCTCTGTCCGCTGCCGGTCGTGGCCGTGGTCCACGGTGACGCTATCGCCGGCGGCAACGAGCTGGCGCTGCATTGCGACCTGGTGGTGGCGAGCCAGAAGGCGCGCTTCGGCATGTCACTGGCCCAGGTCGGGCTCGCGCCCAACTGGTTCCTGGCCAAGAAGCTGATGGAAGTGCTGGGCCCGGTGACGACGCGCGAGATGCTGCTGCTGGGCGATCCCCTGCCCTCGACCAAGCTCTTCGCGCTGGGCCTGATCGCGCGCTGCGTGCCGGCCGACCAGCTCGAGGCCGAAGCCAGCAAGGTGATTGACCGCCTGGCCGCCAATGCGCCGCTGTCGCTAAAAGCCATGAAGGCGCTGACGGTGCGCCAGCTCGAATTCCGAGACTCCATCCCGCACGAAGATGTGGATGCGGCCGTGCGGGCCGCCATGCAGAGCAAGGATGCGCAGGAGGGCATGAAGGCCCGCCTGGAGAAGCGCACCGCGAAGTTCAGCGGAAAGTAAGGGGCAAACACCAATGTCGATCCGGCTGCGCCTCGACAAACCGTGGCGGCCGCTTTCGACCGAGGAGGCGACCCGCCTGCCGGGCCAGCTCGGCGTCTACCAGGTGGCCGATGCCAAGGGCACCGTCCTGTTCATCGGCCACGCCGGCGGACGCTCGCCCTTCGGCCTGCGCAGCGAGCTGCAACGCGAAGCAAGCGAGCGTGGACCCGGCCATCAGTTCCGCATCGAGGTGAACCAGCAGTATCGTTCGCGTTGGTTCGAGCTCCTGATGGTGCACAAAGCCGATCACGGCAGCCTGCCGCCCGACAATGCGAAGAACCCGCCGCCGAACCTCGGCCGGCTGAGCCCTGCCTGACGAGGCCAACATGGATTTCGAGCCCAGCGAAGAACAGCAACTGCTGATCGACCAGGTCCGCCGCTTTGTGCGGGAAGAGATCATCCCGCTCGAAGCCAAGCTCGACCCCGACGCGGCGGAGCTGGAGCCGGCCGATCACGCCCGCCTGGTCGAGAAGACCAAGGCGATGGGCCTGTTCGGCATCGACATCCCCAAGGAGTATGGCGGCCCCGACATCGACATCGTGACGCGCGTGCTGCTGGCCATCGAGATGGCGCAGCACCGCGCCGGCCTCTACGTGCCCTGCTACGGCACCTTCGGCGGCGCGGGCCTGGCCCAGATCTTCGAGGCCAACGAGGACCAGAAGGAGCGCTACCTCTATCCGACCCTGCGCGGCGAGAAGAAGGCCTTCTTCGGCCTCACCGAGCCATCGGGCGGCAGCGATCCGGCACGCGCCATCCAGACCAGGGCCGAGCGCAAGGACAATGGTTGGGTATTGAATGGCGCCAAGATCTTCATCTCCAACGCCGACCGCGCGCAATACGGCATCGTCTTTGCCCGCACCGACGCGGCCAAGGGCCGGGCCGGGATCACCTGCTTTCTCATCGATTCCGACACGCCGGGCTTCCATGTCCGACGGGTCGTGCACACGCTCCGCTCCTCGCACTACGCCACCGAGCTCGAATTCAAGGATTGCTGGGTGTCGGATCACCAGGTGCTGGGCGAGGTCAACAAGGGTTTCGCCGTCGCCAACGATCGCCTGACGCGCCAGCGCATTCCCTACGCCGCCGGCTGCATCGGCGTTGCCATCGCCGCCCACGAGATGGCGATCGAATGGGCCAAGATGCGCTCGACCTTCGGCGAGAAGCTGGCCAACCGGCAGGCCGTGCAATGGATGCTGGTCGACAACGAGATCGATATCCGCACCGCCAAGCACTTCACCCTGGAGGCTGCCGAGAAGGCGCGGCGCGGCCTGCCGTTCCGCATCGAAGCCTCGATCGCCAAGCTCACCGCCTCGGAAGGCGGTGGCCGCGTCGTCGACCGCTCGATGCAGATCCACGGCGGCATGGGCATGACCAAGGACCTGCCGCTGGAACGCTGGTATCGCGAGATGCGCATCCGCCGCGTGGGCGAAGGCCCGAGCGAAGTGCAGCGCATGGTGATCGCGCGCGAGATCCTGGGCAGCAACCTGCGATGAGCGCGGGACCGCCACCCGGCCCGCTGAACGGGATCAAAGTCATTGAGTTCGGCCAGAACCTGGCCGGCCCCTATTGCGGTCAGATCCTGGCCTTTCTTGGCGCCGACGTGATCAAGGTCGAACGGCGCGAGGGCGACGATGCGCGCAAATGGGGTCCTCCGTTCATCGAGGGCGATGCGGTGGGTTTCATCGCGCTCAACCGCGGCAAGAAGTCGATCACCTGTGATCTCAGCGACAAGGCAGAGCGCGAGGCCCTGATCGAACGCATCGGGGCGGCCGACGTCTTCGTGCACAATCTAAGGGCCGACGTACCGGCGAAATTCGGGTTCGACGGGCCGGCACTCACCAAGCGCTTCCCGCGCCTGATCTATGCTGATCTGGGCGCCTTCGGCCATGCCGGACCGTGGAAGAATCGGCCAGGCTACGAGCCGATCATCCAGGCCGTCGCCGGGCTGATCTCGTTGAACGGCGATCCCTCGGGTCCCGAGGCGAGGGTCGGCGTGTCGATCATCGACCTGTCGACCGGGATGTGGACGGCAATCGGCGTCCTGGCGGCATTGGCCAAACGTTCGGCAACGGGCCAGGGCAGTCTGGTCAATACCTCGCTGTTCGAAAGCGGCCTGATGTGGGCCTCGAACCACGTCGCCTCATATTCGGTGACGGGCAAGATGCCGCCACGCCAAGGCACCGGCCATCCGTCGCTGACGCCTTATCAGGCATTCGAGTGCAACGATGGGCCTCTGATGATCTGTCCCGGCAACGATCGGCTGTGGCGCAAGTTCGCCGAGGCGCTCGGCCATCCCGAATGGCCCGACGAGCCGCGCTTCAGAACCAACATGGACCGCATGCAGCAGCGCGACCTTCTGCTGGGCATGATCGCCGATATCATGAAGCACGAGAGCCGCGCCCATTGGTCGGCGAGACTCGACGCGCTCGGCGTGCCCAATGGCCCCCTCAACACGGTCCCGCAAGTGCTGGAACTGGCCCAGGTGGCCGCGCTCGGCATGTTCGCCGCGCCCTACGAGGCGACAGGCGCCCTGTTCCATGGGTTGCCGGTCAGCTTCGACGGGATCCGCGCCGGCGGCTCGCAAACCGCGCCGAGGATCGGCGAAGACGACGGGAAGATCTAGCCGGCGAAGCTCAGGCAGTAGTCGCGCACGCGTTCTATGGGAATGCGGGCATGGCTCTGGACGATGATGAACTTGCCGCCCGGATCCTTGCCATTGGGCAGCAGCACCTTTCGCTCGAAGTCCTCGGCGGCCCAGACGCAGGACTTTCTCGAGAACAGCTGCTCGTCGGCGTAGTAACAGGGGTCCCAGTGGGCGTGATAATCGAACAGGTTGCCCTTGAGTTCGGCCACGCTGGTGTAGAGCGAATATTCGGTCCACGGGACCGTGCCGATTTTGCGGCCCAGCCAATAGCAAAGCGTCGTGATCCCATCGATGGGCCCGAAACGGAAATGCCGGATGGTTTGCGCGGCCAGATCGCCGTGGAGAATGTTTGGCGTAACCGACAGGCCATGCGCCTGGGAATCATAGGGCACGCCCGCGATCCTGGAGACATGCTGCCACCAGTCGTGATGCGCCTTGGGCTCCCAGCGTGACATCGCGACCCTGTTCTTGATGAAGGTCGTGGCATCGAAATCACCGACGCAGCAGACATCGGAGTCCAGCGTCAGGTAGCCCCCAAAACCCAGCATCGCCGGGACGTGGAGCTTTACGATCTGCTGCCGATACCATCCCGTCATCAGGTAGAAGCGGCTGCCGATGGGAAAGAAATCGCTCTCGGACCGGACCGAGACGTCGATATTCGGGAAGCGCGGCAGACTGCTGCTCAGCTCCTCGACGTCGCGGCGCGGCGCCACGATCAAGACTTCGAAAGGCTGGGGGCCGCGCCAGTGACGGGCCAGCGACTCGATCAGCAAACCGGCACGGCCGAGATCATCGCGGCGCGAGATACGTCGCAGAGCGAGAGGAAGGATGGCTTGGCGAACTTCGGTGAACATCAGCCGGGTCGGGGTGGAAGCTATAGAGGGCGTCTGCCCACTTCCACATCAAATGGTGTCGAAGGCCTTCGATTGCCCCAACCAGCGGCATTTCGTCCCCTGCTGCGTCGCGGACAAAAAAACGCCGGGCCAAGGGCCCGGCGAGTTGAACAGGGAGGCTTCACGTCTGGGAGACGTGGGATCAAACGGATCCCGAGTTTCGATGACGATCAGAACAAACTTTTCGTATCGAAGACCTGGGGACAGCCTATTCCTCGGCCATTGTATTGGTAGAGGCGATGTGGCGAACACTGGCATGCGGTCAGCGCATGCCTTTCATTGGCTATGCAATCCTGCAGATCTGCCCCTTAGAATCGCGTCTCCGCGACCTTTCGCAGGAGAAAATCGCGAAACACGGCGATGCGCTTGGAGTGCCGCAGCTCTTCCGGGTAGGTGAAATATACATCCGTTGTGCGGACGTTGAGGTCCGGCAGAACCATCTCGATCTTGGTCGATTCACGGGCGAGATAGTCGGGCAGCGAGGCGATGCCGAGGCCCGATTCGACGGCCCGGAAGATGCCGTAGACATTGTTGACGCGCAGCACGACGATCCGCAGCGAAGGGTCGACATTGCCCTCGTGCAGCAGCCAGTTGACGTCCTGCACGGGCGCCCGGGCATCCTCGCCGAAGATGATCAGGCGATGCTGGTCGAGTTCCTCGACCGTCTTGGGCTTTCCGTACTTCTGGATATAGCCGTGCGAGGCGTAGACATGGCTGCGCACGGTCAGCAGATGACGCTGCACGAGACCCGGCTGGCGCGGCATGACCATGCGGATCGCCACGTCGGCCTCGCGCATCCCCAGGTCGAGTTCGTTGTCCGACAGCACGAGACTGACGTCGATGTCGGGATACATCGCAATGAACTCGTGCATCTGGGCGGTGAGCCAGGTCGAACCGAAGCCGACCGTCGCCGTCACCTTCAGCCGGCCCGCCGGCTTGTCCTGATTGGCGCGCAGCAGCGCCTCGGCGGTATTCACCTTGGCCGCCATGTCGCGCGCGGTGCGATAGAGCAGTTCGCCCTGCTCGGTCAGGATCAGGCCGCGGGCATGACGATGGAACAGCATGACGCCAAGCTGCTCCTCGAGCGCACCAATTTGGCGCGAGATTGCCGATTGGCTGAGTTTCAGGGTCTCGCCGGCGTGCGTGAAACTGCCGGCGTCGGCTACCGCCTGGAAGATCCGCAGCTTGTCCCAGTCCATGACATTGCCTCCCTAAGGCGTTTGGCGTTGCGCGCCAAACGCCGATCCCGCGCCGCCGCTTACTCCGCGGCTTGCGCGAGACGTGCCTCCTGGCCTGCCAGCCATTTCTCCGCTTCAAGCGCCGCCATGCAGCCCGTCCCAGCCGCCGTGACGGCCTGACGGAAGATCTTGTCCTGTACGTCGCCGGCCGCGTAGACGCCCTCGACGTCGGTGGCCGTCGAGTCCGGCTTGGTGATCAGGTAGCCTTCGCTGTCCATGGCGAGCTTGCCCTTGAACAGTTCGGTATTGGGCGAGTGGCCGATGGCTATGAACACGCCGTCGGTGGCGAGTTCCCGCTCAGCGCCGCTCTTGACGTTGCGCACGCGCACGCCCTTGACCAGCGGTGCCGGCGTCTTCTCGCCCAGGATTTCCTGCACCGCGTGATCCCACAGAACGGTGACCTTGGGATTCTTGAACAGGCGATCCTGCAGGATCTTTTCGGCACGGAACGAATCGCGGCGATGGACCAGCGTCACCTTCGATGCGTGGTGTGTGAGGTAGAGTGCTTCCTCGACGGCGGTATTGCCGCCGCCGACGACGACCACTTCCTTGCCGCGGAAGAAAAACCCGTCGCAGGTGGCGCAGGCCGAGACGCCGCCGCCCCGGAAGGTCTCTTCGGTCGGCAACCCGAGCCACTTCGCCGTGGCGCCGGTCGATATGATGAGGGCGTCGGTCTCGTAGCGATCACCGGAGTCGCCGATACAGACAAACGGCCGGCGGCTGAGGTCGACTTCGACGATGGTGTCGAAGAACAGTTCCGTGCCGACATGCTCGGCCTGCTTCTGCATCTGCTCCATCAGCCAGGGACCCTGGATGACGTCGGCGAAGCCCGGATAGTTCTCGACATCGGTGGTGATGGTGAGCTGACCGCCCGGCTGGATTCCCTGCACGAGCATCGGCTTCAGGTTGGCACGGGCGGCATAAATCGCCGCCGTGTAGCCTGCAGGCCCGGACCCCAGAATGAGCACCTTACCGCGATGAGTTGCTGCCATGTGCGTCCCGCATCCCGTCTTCCGCATATCTCTCACATATATGCAAACCTCGCCTCGGATGCACGGCCTAAAGAGTTCATGGCGCAATTGTTCACAGGACAGCCGCCAATTCTCGCAACTTTATTGCGTGGATGGCATGGTTCTGGCATAGAGCGCGGCCAACAGAGGAAATCCAAGATGGCTCGCGCAAAGCTCGACCGAATCGACCGGCGCATTCTCAGCGACCTGCAATCAAACGGGCGCATGACCAACGTCGATCTGGCGGAGCGCGCGGGTATTTCCGCGCCTCCCTGCCTGCGCCGGGTCCGCACGCTCGAGCGTGCCGGCATCATCAAGGGCTACCACGCCGAACTCAGCCCCGAGGCCCTGGGCTACAGCGTCTCGGTGTTCGCCCTGGTCGGGTTGAACAGCCAGGCCGAGGCCGATCTCAAGTCCTTCGAGGAGCTGATCGCCAAATGGGACGAGGTCCGTGAGTGCCATATGCTGGCTGGCGAGGCCGACTTTCTGCTGAAGATCGTGGCCGAGACGTGGGACGAGTATCAGAAGTTCCTGACGACGCGACTCACCTCCGCGCCCAACGTCAGCCATGTGAAGTCGATGATGGTTTTCCGCACGGCCAAGCAGGTGCCGGGAGTGCCGATTCCCGTCGAATAGGAGGATATCCATGGACGGAACGACTGCGCCCGACGTCACCCTCGAACAGCTGCATGCGATCGCCGACGCCTTCGCCCGTCGCGACGTCGACGGCATTGTGAATTCGTTCGCGGATGATGGCGAGTTCCGCAATGCCAAGGGCCCCGACTATTGGGGACAGAGCTTCAGGGGCAAGGCTGCGATCCGCGGCTACTTCGAACCGTTGTTCGCCAACGCCGGTGACGTGACGTGGCGGCACACCAGCGAATTCATCCACGGCAACCGCGCCGTCACGGAATGGCACCGCACCGCCACGCTCAGGAGCGGCGAGCGCCAGGAGTGGCTGGGTTGCGATCTCTACACCTTCCGCCGTGGCCTCATCGTGATGAAGGACACCTACATCAAAGTCGTCGCCTGACCGGATTCCCTCTTGTGGGGAACATTGTGTATTGATAGGGTTTCTTAGATACACGGCGTTGTCATGAAGACGATGAGGGGTCGCAGCCATGAAAGATCTCTTCCAGGCATCCCGGGTCCTGCTGCTCGACATGGCGTCGACGCTGCTCTTCCTCGCGGCCTACGTATTGACAGGCAATCTCTTCCTGGCGGTGGCCCTCGGCATGGCGCTGGGGATCGGCCAGATCGCCTGGCACTTCGCCCACAAGCAGCCCGTCGAAGCCCTGCAGTGGCTAAGCCTGCTCATCATTCTCGTCTCGGGCACGGCAACGTTCCTCACCGACGATCCGCTGTTCGTCATGCTCAAGCCCACCGTCATCTACATCGTCGTCGGCGTGGTGATGCTGAAGCGCGGCTGGATGAACCGCTACCTGCCGCCGATCGCCCAGGCGACCGTGCCCGATCTCGGCATCACCTTCGGCTACATCTGGGCGGGGCTGATGTTCTTCTCGGCCGCACTCAACATCGTGCTGGCGCTCAGCCTCGACGTCGCGACCTGGGCCGCCGTGAAGTCGGTCTGGGCGATCGGCAGCAAGGTCGGCCTGTTCCTGATCCAGTATGCGGTGATGAAATCGACCGGCATAAGGCGCGCACGAGCAATGATGGCGTCTACCTGAACTTGCCTAGTTGAACTGGACGCCCCTCGCGGGGCGCAAGCCCCGCGTTCCGCGCGATGCTTATTTGAACTGAACGCCCACAACCTCGTAGGAGCGTGCGCCACGCGGCGTCTGAACCTCGACCGTGTCGCCGACGGTCTTGCCGATCAGCGCGCGGCCGATCGGCGACGTCACCGAGATGCTGCCCTTGCTGAGGTCGGCCTCATAGGGCCCGACGATCTGGTATTTCACCTTCTCATCGGTGTCCTCATCGGCCAGCCGGACAGTGGCGCCGAATTTGACGACCTTGCCCGTGAGCTTGCTGAAATCGATCACCTCGGCACGCGAAATGATGTTCTCGACCTCGGCAATCCGGCCTTCGATGAAGCTCTGGCGTTCGCGCGCGGAGGTGTATTCGGCATTCTCGGAAAGATCGCCGTGCTCGCGCGCCGCCGCGATCGCCTTGATGATCGAAGGCCGCTCAACGCTCTTCAGATGCTTGAGTTCATCCTCGAGGCTTTTCAGCCCTTCGGCGGTCGTGGGAATCCTGTCCATTGCCGGATCGTCCTCAATGAATCGTGCGGCGTCAACGGCCAACGGACACGGTCGGAAGACCCGCGGTGGGCAGGTCCGGCCGCATCGCCCGTATGGGCCAGCCAGTGACGGGCGTCTAAAACGTCGTTTTGAAGTAGGATTGCAGTGGCGCCACGTCCAGAGCGCCGGCGCGCATTGCAGCGATTCCCTCGACCGACGCCTTGGCACCCGCGACCGTCGTATAATACGCGATCTTGTTCATCAGCGCCGTGCGCCTAAGCGTAAAGCTGTCGGTCAGCGCGTTTGCGCCATCGACGGTATTGAAGACGAGCTGAACCTTGCCGTCCTTCATCAGGTCGACGATGTGCGGCCGGCCCTCGAGCACCTTGTTGACCCGCTGGGTCTTGATGCCGTGCTTGCGCAGGAAGTCGGAGGTGCCGCCGGTGGCGACCACCGTGAAGCCGAGTTCGACCAGGTGCTTGACGGGCTTGACCATCGCCGCTTTGTCCTGGTCCTTGACCGAAACGAAGACCACGCCTTCGAGCGGGACCTTGCTGCCGGCGCCGAGCTGGGACTTGGCGAAGGCGCGGCCGAAATTGGTGTCGAGGCCCATCACCTCGCCGGTCGAGCGCATCTCGGGGCCGAGGATGATGTCGACGCCGGGAAACCGGGCGAACGGGAACACGGCTTCCTTGACCGCAACATGCTTGCCGCGCGCCTTCTTGATGGCCAGCGCCTTCAGCGGCTCGCCGACCATGAGCCGGGCGGCATACTTGGCGATCGGCTGGCCAGTCGCCTTGGCGACGAACGGCACGGTGCGGCTGGCCCGCGGATTGACCTCGAGCACGTAAACGTCACCGTCCTTGACGGCATACTGCACGTTCATGAGGCCCACGACCTTGAGTGCCTTGGCCATCGCCTCGGTCTGGCGCTCAATCTCGGCCAGGATCTTGGCCGGCAGCGAATGTGGCGGCAGCGAGCAGGCCGAATCGCCGGAATGGATTCCCGCCTCTTCGATGTGCTCCATGATGCCGGCCACGAAGACGTTCTGGTCCTTGTCGGCCAGGGCATCGACATCGACCTCGATGGCGTCGCGCAGATAGGAGTCGATCAGCACCGGCGTGTCGCCTGAGACCTTCACGGCTTCGCGCGTGTAACGCTCGAGGCCAGCGCGGTCGTAGACGATCTGCATCGCCCGGCCGCCCAGCACGTAGGAGGGGCGAATGACGACCGGATAACCGATCCTTTCGGCGACGGCGATCGCCTGCTCCTGCGAGGTCGCCGTGCCGTTGTCGGGCTGGCGAAGTTTCAGCTCGTGGATCAGCTTCTGGAAGCGGTCGCGGTCCTCGGCCAGATCGATGGCATCGGGCGAGGTGCCGAGAATGGGGATGCCCACCGCCTCAAGCGGCTTGGCGAGCTTGAGCGGGGTCTGGCCGCCGAATTGCACGATCAGGCCCAGCAGCTCGCCGTTGCGGCGCTCGACCTCGACCAGTTCGATGACATCCTCGGCCGTCAGCGGCTCGAAGTAGAGGCGGTCGGCGGTGTCGTAGTCGGTCGAGACCGTTTCCGGATTGCAGTTGACCATGATGGTCTCGTAGCCGGCGTCGCGCAGCGCGTAGACGGCGTGGACGCAGCAATAGTCGAACTCGATGCCCTGGCCGATGCGGTTTGGTCCGCCGCCCAGGATGATGACCTTGCGGCGGTCGGTCGGCTGGGCTTCGCACTCCGCCGGATTGACGCCATCGCCTTCGTAGCAGGAGTAGAGATAGGGGGTGTGCGACTCGAACTCGGCGGCACAGGTGTCGATGCGCTTGTACACCGGCCGGATGCCAAGACCGCGGCGACGGGTGGCCACGTCGACCGCCTTCTGGCCGGTGAGTTCGGCGAGGCGCTCGTCGGAGAAGCCTTTCTTCTTGAGATCGAGTAGGCCCTTGGCGTCCTTGGGCAGGCCACGCGTCCGAACGATCGCTTCGGCTTCCACAAGCTCGCGAATCTGGCGCAGGAACCATGGCTCGTACTTCGAGGCCTGGGCGACCTCGTCGACCGAGAGGCCATGACGAAACGCCTGGGCGATCACCAGGATACGGTCGGGTGTCGGCCGGGCGAGCGCGCCCACGATGGCGGCCTTGTCGGGCGCGCCCTTGATCTCGATCTCGTTGAGGCCGGTCAGCCCGGTCTCCATCGACCGCAGCGCCTTCTGCAGGGACTCCTGGAAGGTGCGGCCGATCGACATCGCCTCGCCCACGCTCTTCATCGAGGTGGTGAGCAGCGCCTCGGCCCCGGGAAACTTCTCGAAGGCGAAGCGCGGCATCTTGGTGACGACGTAGTCGATCGTGGGCTCGAACGAAGCAGGTGTCGTGCCGGTGATGTCGTTCAAAAGTTCGTCGAGCGTGTAGCCGACGGCGAGCCGCGCCGCGACCTTGGCGATCGGGAATCCGGTAGCCTTCGAGGCCAGTGCCGAGGAACGCGACACGCGCGGGTTCATCTCGATCACGACCATGCGGCCGGTCGCCGGGTCGACGGCGAACTGCACGTTCGATCCACCGGTATCGACGCCGATCTCGCGCAGACCCGCGATCGAGGCGTCGCGCATGTTCTGGTATTCCTTGTCGGTCAGCGTCAGCGCCGGCGCCACCGTCACCGAATCGCCGGTATGGACGCCCATCGGATCGATGTTCTCGATCGAGCAGATGATGATGCAGTTGTCGCGGCGATCGCGCACGACCTCCATCTCGAACTCTTTCCAGCCGAGCACCGACTCCTCGACCAGCACCTCGCCCACCGGCGAAGCGTCGACGCCGCCCTGCACGATGTCGAAATATTCGTCGCGGTTATAGGCGATGCCGCCGCCGGTGCCGCCCAGCGTAAAGGACGGACGGATGATGGCGGGCAAGCCGACATTCGCCAGCGCCCGCGCCGCCTCCTCGCGATTGTGCACGACCTCGCTCTTGGGACATTCGAGGCCGATCTTGGTCATGGCGTCGCGAAACAGCAGCCGGTCCTCGGCCTTGTCGATCGCCTCGGCGTTGGCGCCGATCAATTCGACGTTCAGCTTCTTGAGGCGGCCGTCGCGATGCAGCGACATCGCCGTGTTGAGCGCCGTCTGGCCACCCATGGTCGGCAGGATAGCGTCGGGCCGTTCCTTCTCGATGATCTTCGCCACCATGTCGGGCGTGATCGGCTCGACATAGGTCGCATCGACCAGGCCCGGATCGGTCATGATCGTGGCCGGATTGGAATTGATCAGGATGACGCGATAACCCTCGTCCTTCAGCGCCTTGCACGCCTGCACGCCGGAATAGTCGAACTCGCAGGCCTGGCCGATCACGATCGGACCGGCGCCGATGACGAGGATGCTCTTGATGTCTGTGCGCTTGGGCATGGGAACTCTACTTGCCCTTGCTCTTGTCGATCATGTCGACGAACCGGTCGAAGAGATAGTGGCTGTCCGTCGGGCCGGGCGACGCCTCGGGATGGTACTGGACCGAAAAGGCCGGCTTGTCGGTGCAGCGTAGGCCCTCGTTCGTGCCGTCGAACAGAGAGACGTGCGTGACCTCGACACCCTCGGGCAGCGATTCAGGGACGACGCAGAAGCCGTGGTTCTGCGACGTGATCTCGACTTTGCCCGTGGTGAGGTCCTTGACCGGCTGATTTGCGCCGCGATGGCCACGCTCCATCTTGCGCGTCTTGCCGCCCAAGGTGAGCGCCAGGATCTGATGGCCGAGGCAGATGCCGAACAGCGGCACCTTCTTGTCGAGCACGGCCTGGATGGCGGGCACGCTGTAGCCGACGGTCGCCGCCGGATCGCCGGGGCCATTCGACAGGAACACGCCGTCGGGCTTGTGCCGCAGGATGTCCTCGCCGGTGGCCGTCGCCGGCACGACCGTGACCTTGCAGCCGGCGTTGGCGAGGCAACGCAGGATGTTGCGCTTGGCGCCGTAGTCGACGGCGACCACGTGGTACTTGGGCTTGGTGAGCTTGCCGTAGCCCTGGCCCAGCGCCCACTTGGTCTCGTCCCAGCTGTAGAGCTGCTTGGTCGTCACCTCGATGGCGAGATCCATGCCGTCGAGCCCCGGCCAGTCCTGGGCGATCTTGCGCAGCTTGGGAACGTCGAACTTGCCGTCGGGCGCGTGCACCACGACGCCGTTCGGCGCACCGCCGTCGCGGATCCGCCGCGTGATAGCGCGGGTGTCGACACCGCATACGCCGGGCAAATTGTGGCTCCTGAGCCAGTCGTCGAGCGGCTTGGCCGCGCGCCAGTTCGCGGGCTCGGTGATGTCGCCGCGCAAGACGACACCGCGCGCGACGGGCGTCAGGCTCTCGATGTCCTCGAGATTGGTCCCGACGTTGCCGATATGCGGGAAGGTGAAGGTGATGATCTGGCCGGCATAGGACGGGTCGGTGATGATTTCCTGATAGCCCGTCATCGAGGTGTTGAAACAGACCTCGCCCACGGCATGGCCGGCGGCACCCACGCCCTTGCCCCAAAATACCGCGCCGTCCGCCAGCACTAGGGCGGCCGTGGCCCAACGCGGCGCGGCGTCAATCGCGCCGGCGGTCTTAGGTGAAGTCATGATGATTAGTCCGTCCGTGCGGCCCGCCCGGCCCCGCCCCTAACCCGGTATAGGCGAGGCGACCTGCGAGCCGCGCGGGTTGTAACCAAGCGGTCGCAGAGGGTCAAGGTGCGGCTGGCAGCTAATTCACAAGCTATTTCAATAACTTATTTGCTTTGCCAACAGCGCGCCGGGCGATTAGTTTCCGCCGCTTAGCCATTGGGATCAAAGTCATGCTGCGTGACAAATTGAACGACGCCATGAAAGAGGCCATGCGCGCCCGCGACCAGGCCGCCCTGGGCACGATTCGCCTCATTCTGGCGAAGCTCAAGGACGTCGATATCGCCGCCCGCACCGAAGCCAGCCGCGAAGGCGTGGCGGACGACAAGATCCTGTCGATGATGCAGGGCATGATCAAACAGCGGAACGAATCGATCGTGCTCTACGAAAAGGGCAACCGCGCCGACCTGGCCGACAAGGAAAAGGCTGAGATCGCCGTCATCGAGCGCTTCTTGCCACAGCAGATGGATGAGGCTGCGGTCGAGGCCGCCGTGCGCGAGGCCATGGCCACCGCCGGTGCCACCACGGTCAAGGACATGGGCGGGGTCATGGCCGCGCTGAAGGCCAAGTACGCCGGCCAGATGGACTTCGCCAAGGCCTCGGCCGCCGTCAAGAAAGCTCTCAGCGGCTGACCATCCCCGTTTTCCCCCGCGGCGTCACTGGCGCGGCGGGGTTTGCATCGTCATTTTAGACGAATGGCGTTTCCACCGGGTTTCCTCGACGAACTGCGCGCGCGCCTCAGCCTGTCCGACGTCGTCGGCCGCAAGGTTTCGCTGAAGCGCCGCTCCGGCAGCGAATACGCCGGGCTCTGCCCATTCCATAATGAAAAGACGCCGTCCTTCACGGTCAACGACAAGAAGGGCTTTTATCATTGCTTCGGCTGCGCCGAGCATGGCGACGCAGTCAGCTTCGTGATGAAGACCGAGGGGCTTTCGTTCCCCGAGTCGGTGGAGAAGCTCGCGCGCGAGGTCAACTTGCCGGTGCCGCGCACCACCCCGGCCGAACGCGAACGCGCCGAACGCACTTCGACCTTGCAGGAGGTCGTCGAACTGGCGACACGCTGGTTCCAGAAGCAGCTTCGGCTGCCGGTCGGACGTCACGGCCTCGACTATCTGCGCGGCCGCGGCCTCAGCGAGGAGACGATCGATGATTTCCGCCTGGGCTTCGCGCCGGATTCGCGCGACGGCGTGATCGGCGCGCAGAAGCGCGAGAATGTGCCGATCGACAAGATCGTCG
>JAUXRT010000166.1 GCA_030681635.1 Reyranella sp. | reverse complement strand
CCCTCGTCGACCGTCTCCAGCACGATCGCCTGGCCTTCATCGGCTTCGAGGACATCGCCCGAGGCACCGCGCATCAGGCAGCAGGTCGCCGCCAGCGTGCAGAGCATGATCCACTTGTCCCAGAGATCCTGGACGATGTTGGCGTTCAGCCCGCCATCGACGCCCGACTTCTTGATCGCGGCATCGAGGGCGACCAGCGCCGGCCGCGCCGGCGCGGCCCCGCGCTCGCCGAAGGAGATCTCGGCGAACGGGGAGGTGTTCACGATTACGCCCGGGTCGTTAAAGTCGACGCCGACGCGGGCGAGGCCGCCCACCACCTTGCCCACGCCAAAACGGGCGTCGAGCGTATCGAGATGGCGCATGCCGTTCAGCAGCGGCACGATCGTGGTGTTCGCGCCGATCGCCGGTGCGATGGCGTCGATCGCCGAGTCGAGGTCGTAGGCCTTGCAGGTCAGCAGCACGATGTCGTACGGCCCGCCGTCGCTCGCCTTGGTGACGGTCTTCACCTTCTGGGTGATGTCGCCCTTGGTGCTCTTGATGACCAGACCGTCGCGCTTCAGCGCTTCGTTCCGCTTGTCGCGCACGAGGAACGTCACGTCGGCGCCGCTCTGGTGCAACCGGCCACCGACATAGCCGCCGATCGCGCCGGCGCCGAGGATCAGGATTTTCACTTGAGACCGCCCCGCGCGCGGCGCGCCTCGTAGGTCTGAAGATGCGCATAGGCGAAGCGCAGGTTGGGCGCGGCGATGCCATGCTTGCGGGCCCGCCCCAGCATGTCGCCCACGATCTGCTTGCCCTCGGCCGCACCGCTCTTTTCCATGTCGCCCAGGATCGACGCCACGGCCTTGGAGCCTTTGGCCGTCAGCATGGTTTTCAGGCCGGCCAGGACCTTGTCGCTGGGAGCATGGCCTTCCGCCGTGGCGACCTTGGAACTCTCGTCCAGCATTTCCAGAACGATGGCCGCACCGTCTTCGGTCTCCATGATGTCGCCGACGGTGCCGCGCATCGCCGAACACATGCCGGCGATCGTGGCCAGCATGATCCACTTGTCCCAGAGATCCTGGTTGATGTTGGCATTGATGCCGCCCTCGATACCGGCCTTCTTGCAGGCCGCCTCGAGTTCGACGAGCGAGGCCCGCGCCGGCTTGCCGTCGCGCTCGCCGAAAGACACACCCGATGCGCCCGAGTGCAGGATCTCGCCGTTGGGTCCCAGCATGCCCGAGATACGGGCGAGGCCGCCGGCAACCTTGGCAGCACCGAATTTCGCATCGAGCGTGGCGAAATGGGCGTGGCCGTTCAGCATCGGCACGATGGTGGTGCCGCTGCCGACCGCCGGCGCGATCGAGTCCATCGCCGAGTCGAGATCGTAGGCCTTGCAGGCCAGCACGACGATATCGTAGGGCCCGCCCTCGCTGCCCTTGGTGACGACCTTTGCCGGCACGACCGCATCGCCCTTCGGACTTTTGACGACCAGGCCGTCTTTCCGCACCTTCTCGGCGCGCTTCTCACGCAGCAGGAAGGTGACGTCGGCGCCCGACTGATGCAGCCGCGCACCCCAATAGCCACCGACGGCACCGGCACCGAGAATGAGAATCTTCACGCTTTTGTCTCCGCCTTGTTTCGCTCCGCCAGCCAGTCGGCGAGCCATGTCGCGAGGTCGTCGGTCTGGTGATGGATATGGTCAAGATTGATGCCGGCCGCGCGCGCCACACTCTCGTCGGTGCGGATCCAGATGGTGCGCATGCCCATGTCGGCCGCGGGCTTCAGGTTGACCGCGATGTCGTCGGCGAAGGCGGCGCGGGTCGGATCGACATTGTGCCGGCGCACCAGCTCGTCATAGATCTGGCGGTGCGGCTTGGGCCAGTAGTCGCCTGCCACGATGTCGAAGATCGCCTCGAAATGGTGGGCGATGCCCAGCCTCTCCATCACGCGCTCGGCATGTGGCACGTCGCCCGCGGTGAAGATGATCTTGCGGCCCGGCAGCCTGGCCAGGGACGCTTCCAGCCCGGGTGCGTGCGGGACCGGCGAGTAATCGATGTCATGGACGTAGTCGAGGTAATGCTTGGGGTCGACACCATGCAGGGTCATCATCCCGCGCATGGAAGTGCCGTGGTCCTTCCAGTACTGCTTCTGCACGACCCGCGCCTCTTCCGGCGTGACTTTCAGCCAGTCGGAAATATAGCGGCCGATGCGGACATCGATCTGGGCGAACAGGTTGCAGCGCGCCGGATAGAGCGTGTTGTCGAGGTCGAACAGCCAGACATCTGGATCGTGGAGAGGGGGCATGGGCGCTGGATTACCGGCCAGTCGTGCGCTTGTCGAGCGGGCAGCCTATAAAGGAACCAATGGATACCCTGACGATCGTCCTGCTGGCGGCCATCGCGCTGCTGATCCTGGTGCTGGTTCTCGCGCTGACCCGCCGCGGCAGCAGCGAGGCCGAGACCATGCGCCAGCAGCTTGCGCTCGCGCTCAGTCAGCAGTCCGAAACCGTCCAGCGGGTCGAGCGTTCGCTACGCGAGCAGGAACAGGCTCTTTCCAAGGTGGTCGACGAACGCCTGGACCGCACCGAAAAGGCGACCGGCCAGATCGTCACCGACCTGCGCGAGCGGCTGGTCCGCATCGACGAGGCACAGAAGAAAATCGGCGAGCTTTCCACCCAGGTCGTGAGCCTGCAGGAAGTGCTGTCCAACAAGCAGGCGCGCGGCGCCTTCGGTGAGGTCCAGCTCAACGACCTGGTGCAGAACGCGCTCCCGCCCTCGGCCTATGAATTCCAGTCGACGCTGTCGTCAGGCGCGCGCGTCGACTGCCTGCTGAAACTGCCCAACCCGCCGGGGCCGATCGCCATCGATGCCAAGTTCCCGCTCGAAAGCTACAGCGCGCTGCGCGCGGTGGCGGCGGGCGACACGGCGGCCCTGGTCATTGCCCAGCGCAGCTTCCAGCAGGCGATCCGCAAGCACATCGGCGACATCCGCAGCAAATACATCGTGTCCGGCGAGACCGCCGAATCGGCGCTGATGTTCCTGCCCTCCGAGGCGGTCTATGCCGAGCTGCACGCCAACTTCACTGGCCTGGTCGAGGAATCCTACAAGGCCCGCGTCTGGATCGTGTCGCCCACCACTATGATGGCGACTCTGAACACCGTGCGCGCCGTGCTGAAGGACGTCCGCATGCGCGAGCAGGCGGGCGAGATCCAGAAGACGGTCGGGCTGCTGCTCGACGACGTGAAGCGACTGGACGAGCGGGTCGAGAAGCTGAAGTCGCATTTCGCGATGACCGAGAAGGACCTGAAAGAGGTCGACATTTCCGCCGACCGCATCACCAAGCGCGGCCAGCGCATTCTCGATGTCGATCTCGGCGAGGAGCCCGCGGCTCTGCCGAAGCCTTAGCGCCTCAGCCCCACGGCCCGCGACGCGGCGCCTGCGGGACAGGCGCAGTCCACGGATTGGTGTTCGCCGATGGTGTCGCGCGATAGCCACCGCCACCCATCTGACCCGCCATCGCCTCGAGACGCGCGATGCGTTCTTCCATCGGCGGATGGGTCGAGAACAGACTGCGCAGGCCGCCGGCGGAAAGCGGGTTGGCGATATACATGTGCGCCGTCGCCGGGTTGGCTTCGGCCGCCCGGTTGGGGATCTGCTGCGTGCCGGCGTGCAGCTTGGCCAGCGCCGAGGCGAGCCACATCGGCTGGCCGGAGATCTCCGCGCCCATGCGGTCGGCTTCGTATTCGCGGCCACGGCTGATCGCCATCTGGACCAGCGCGGCGGCCAGCGGCGCCAGGATCATGGCGGCGATGGCCACGATCGGATTGACCAGCGGCCGGCCCTCGGAATCGCGGCCGCCGCCCATCATGCCGCCGAAGCTCGCCAGCATGCCGATGGCGCCGGACAGCGTGGCGGCAATGGTCATGATCAGCGTGTCGCGATGGCGGACGTGGCTCAGTTCATGCGCCATCACGCCGGCCACTTCTTCACGGCTGAGATGGCGCAGCAGGCCCGTGGTGGCCGCGACCGCGGCATTCTCGGGGTTGCGGCCGGTGGCGAAGGCGTTGGGCTGCTCCTCGTCGATCACGTAGACGCGCGGCATCGGCAGGCCGGCGCGCTGCGCCAGCTCCCGGACGATGCCGTAGAGTTCGGGCGCCTCGTCGGGGCCGACCTCCTGCGCGTTGCTCATGCGCAGCACCATCTTGTCGCTGTTCCAGTAGGCGAACAGGTTCATGCCCAGCGCCGCGACAAGCGCGATCACCAGGCCGGACTCGCCACCCAGCAGATAGCCCGCGACCAGGACGAAACCGGTGAGGGCGGCCAGAAGAAGAGCAGTCTTGAAGTAGTTCATGGCGGGAAAGATGGTCCCCAACTGTGGCGAATCAAGACGCCCCGGGGCATCATGCCGGCATGACCGATATCAAGAAATCCACGCCTCCCGAGCCCGCAAAGGCCGAGCCGACACCGCCTGTCCCGCCCGAAAAACCCAAGAAAGTCGAGGAGATCGGCGGCCCTCCAGGGCCCGAACCGACGCGCTACGGCGACTGGCAGTTCAACGGCAAGGTGACGGATTTCTGATGCGTACCGACATCTTCCATCCCGACTTCAAGGCCCAGCCTTGGTGGTGGGAGGCGTGGACGCCCAACAACGCGCTGAGCGTCGACCCGCCGGCGAGGACCGACGTGGC
>JAUXRT010000163.1 GCA_030681635.1 Reyranella sp. | reverse complement strand
GCCACGAAGACATAGTCGGCGATCTCGGTCAGCATCTTGGCGCCCAGCTGCACCGTGACGACCGTGATCAGCCCGACGGCGCCGGCCGCGATGGCATGCAGGAAGGCCTTCGACACCGGATCGTCGCCGCCGATGCCGTAGGCGAAGGCGGCGGCGGTCATGAGCGAGGCGCCGGGCAGGCACATGCCCAGCGCCGCGACCAGGGCGCCGGGCCAGCCGCGCAGGCGGTCGCCGGCCAGGATCGACATGTTGGTGGCGTTGAGGCCGGGCAGGCTCTGGCTGATCGCCATCAGCTCGACGAAGGTCGCGTCGTCGAGCCAGCGGTAGCGGGCGACCAGGCCGGTGCGGAGATAGGCGATCACGCCACCGCCCAGGCTGGTGGCGCCCATCATCAGGAAGCCCAGGAAGAGCCGCCACAGCGAGGGCGGCGGCGCCACGGGCAAGGCAACGACCGGCGGCTTGCTCATTCGTGGGCTTGCGGTGGGTTGCCCTTCAGGCGGTAGACCGCGCCTGTCTTGGTCGTGGTGAGCGCCACCCAGTCGCCGGCGACCTGCTGCAGCTCCAGAAAGAAGCGCTCGCAGGCTTGCAGGGCCTTGTGGCTGATGTCGGCCGGGCCGGGGAAGCGGAGCTGGTAGGCGAACTCGCCCACGAAGGCGTGGTGATCGCCGCGCGAGCGCCACAGGCCGAGGTTCGCGGTGGCCGCCGTGTGGTGGCCGAAATCGAGGAAGCAGATGTCCTGCAGCAGCTCCTCGACGATGGTCTGGTTGACCAGCGAGACGTCGTCGGGGCCGTCGCACGAGATCACCGACAGGGCCGGAAAGATCTGGGTGAGTTCGGGCAGCGACATGTGACCGAGCGACGACATCACGACGCGCGCCGCCTGGGGGGCCTGGCTCAGGCCAAATTCGACATTGTGCGAGAGCAGGCGCCGTATGCCGCCGAGGCGTTCCTTGAGCGGCATGATCTCGAGCTTGAACTTGATCTTGTACTTGCCGTCGATGTTCGGTCGCACGTCGACGGCCTGCGCCTTTGCCATGTCGTCGCTGCGGTACTTGAAGACGATCTCGGGATCGCCGATGGCAAAGCCGTCCTCGTAGGCGATGCGCCGACGGCAGATGAACGAGTTGTTGTAGAGGTGGTAGTCACCGGTATCGAGGAACAACACCTCGCGCACTTCCGGCCGCTGCTGCGATTTCGGGGTGTGCTGGTAGCCGACGCCCGTCGCCACGGCGGCGCGGTGGACCAGAGAGGCGAATTCCTTGAAGACGTGAGCTGACGTGAAGCGCTCGGGCTTCAGGATGATCTTGCATTGCAGATAACCCAGCTCGTCGCACCGCCGGCCGTCGGCATAGGTGCCGCTATATTGTTCGGACAGCCAAGTCTGAAGAATCGATTCTTTTGTGTCGTTCGACATGAATACTCCCCGGCAGAGGGTAACGCGTATCTGTTGGGACGCCCATGAGAAAATCGAGCCCTGACGTGCTGGCGTCCCGGGGAACGATGCGCTAGTGCGAGACCATGCAAACCGACAACCGTTTCCTTCCGCCGGGCCTCGCCGCCTCGCTGAGTGGCCCCATCGGGACCCTGCCCGAATCGCCCATCTCCGACGTTGCCATGAGCGTGTTCGGCGACCCCGACGTCGTGCCGCTGTGGTTCGGCGAGGGCGACCTCGTGACGCCCGACTTCGTGCGCGAGGCGGCGGCCAAGGGCCTGCAGGCGGGGGAGACTTTCTATACCTGGCAGCGCGGCATCCCCGAACTGCGGGCCTCGCTCAGCGCCTATACCGAGCGGCTCTACGGCATCAAGTGCCCGGTCGACCGCATCAGCGTCACGACCGGCGGCATGCAGGCGATCCTGCTGTCCGTCCAGATGCTGCTCGATCCCGGCGACAACGTGGTGATCGTCTCGCCGATCTGGCCGAACATCACCTCGGCCACCAAGCTGATGCGGGGCGTGCCGAAGTACGTGGCGCTCGAACGCACGAAGCTCGGCGGCTGGACGCTCGACCTGCAGCGCGTGTTCGACGCGGTCGACGAGCGCACGCGCGCGATCTTCGTCAATTCGCCGGGCAATCCGACCGGCTGGGTGATGTCGTCGGACGAGCAGCGCGCGCTGCTCGACTTTGCCAGGAAGCGCGGCATCTGGATCATGGCCGACGAGGTCTATGCCCGGCTGATCTACAGCAAGCGGCCTGACGGCCGGCAGGTGGCGCCGTCGTTCCTCGAGCATGCTGGTCCCGACGATCCGCTGATCGTGCTCAACAGCTTCTCCAAGCCCTGGGCGATGACGGGCTGGCGGCTGGGCTGGCTCACGCACCCGGCGCAACTCGGCGACCAGATCGCCAAGCTCGTGCAGATCAACACTTCGGGCGCGCCGGCCTTCCTGCAGCGGGGCGCGGTCGCGGCACTCGAGAAGGGCGACGATTTCCTGGCGCAGATGGTCGCGCGCTGCCGGGCCGGCGGAGAACAGGTCTTCCAGCGCCTCTCGGGCCTGCCCAAGGTCACGATCGCGCGGCCGGAGGCGGCCTTCTACGCCTTCTTCTCGGTCGACGGCGTCGACGACACGATGGAATTCTGCAAGAAACTCGCGAAGGAACACAAAGTCGGCCTGGCGCCCGGTGAGGCCTTCGGGCCGGGCGGCACCGGCAATATCCGCCTCTGCTTCGCCTCGGGCGCCGACCGGTTGAGCAAGGGCCTCGACCGCATCGAAGCGGCAATCAAGGCGTTGTAGTCTGCTGGGGGCGCGCCACTCCAGTGGCGCATCTTTCCCTTAACTTATGAGCGCCACTGGAGTGGCG
>JAUXRT010000325.1 GCA_030681635.1 Reyranella sp. | reverse complement strand
GGGTTTGAAGAAGGTCCGGATGACGCCGTTGGGATTGAAGGCGATGAAGGCGCCCGTCTGCCGGTCGAAGCGTGTCGTAACCCCGTCGCGCCGGACGGTCTCGATGATCGGGCCGCTCACCTTGGCGTCGCGCAGCAGCTGTGCCTGCCGCAGATAGTCCTGCTTGGTGATGCGGCCGAATTCGGCGCCGTGCTTTTCGAAGTGCTGATCGAGCCGGCGCGCGTCGGCGAACCCGACGCTCGTGCCCCAGCCTCTTGCCGCAGCCGGCTCGCCGGGCGCGGGAACGCGCATCTCGGTCGGTGTCGATTCGCGCACGGAGGTGCGGTCGTCGCGATCCGAGACCTGGGTCCAGTACAGAAAGATTGCGATCACCGCCAGCGCGGCGGTGAGCAGGCGGCGCCAGGGCAGACCGCCGGAACGGAAGATCATCCGCCTATTGTGCGCCTGCCTTGAACCAGCGCGCAATCATGCGTCGTTCGGCGTCGGTGATGTGCGTCATGTTGCCGGGCGGCATGACGCGCGACGCGGCGGCCTGCTGATTGACCGCCGCAGCCAGCGCCCGGATCTGCGACGGCGTCTCCAGCAGGACGCCCTTGGGCGGGGCGGCGATGCCTTCCTGCGTCGGCTTGGCGGCATGGCAGGAGATGCAGCGTGCCTGGATGATCGGCAACACTTCGTCGAAGGAGACCGGGCCGCCGCCATCGCTGCTTGGTCGCGGCAGCGCCAGCAGCGCGGTGAGCGCCAGCATGACCAGGCCAGCGGCCAGCACCAGCGGATTGGGATCGCCCTTGTGGCGCTGCACGAACCATACGCGGATCAGCGCGCCCGCCACCGAGATCATCAGCAGCAGCACCCAGTTCCATTCGTGACCGTAGAGGCCGGCGTAATGGTTGCTGATCATGGTGAACAGCACGGGCAGGGTGAAATAGGTGTTGTGGACCGAACGCTGCCGGCCCATCAGCCCGTGCTTCGGATCGGGTGTGCGGCCTTCCTGCTTGGCCTTCACCAGCTCGCGCTGGCCGGGAATGATCACGAAGTAGACATTGAGCGCCATGATCGTGCCCAGCATGGCGCCGAAATGGATGTAGGCGCCGCGGCCCGAGAAGAGGTGGCAGAGCGCCCAGGCCGCCACCGCGCAGAAGAGGAACAGCAGGCCACCCAGCACCGCATCGTCGTTGCCGAAGGCCGAGCGGCAGAGCCAGTCGTAGACCAGCCAGCCGATCACCAGCGAGGCGAGGCCGAGCGCGATGGCTTCGGTCTTGTTGAGCGCCATGACCGAGGGGTCGATCAGCGCGATCTCGGCGCCGTAGTAGTAGACGAGGCAGAGCAGGAAAAACCCAGTGACCAGGGTGGTGTAGGCTTCCCACTTGAACCAGTGCAGCTCGGGCGGCAGCACGGCCGGCGCCAGGGTGAATTTCTTGGCGGTGTAGAAGCCGCCGCCGTGGACCGCCCAGACCTCGCCGCCGATGCCCTTGGCGGCGTCGGCCGGGTCGAGCGGCTTGTGCAGGTGATTGTCCAGCCAGATGAAGTCGAACGAGGCGCCAACCCAGGCGAGGCCCACGATCATGTGGGCCCAGCGCAGCACGAGATTCAGCCACTCGACGAGGAAGGCGACGTCCATATTCTCTCGTACCGCCTTGCCGGG